>JBJTAU010000174.1:0-2971 GCA_046090965.1 Limisphaerales bacterium
TCCGGCGCCGGCAGCGGGGAGCGCCGTGGCCCGCCCGGCCAGTGATTTCCACCCCAGACGCGAGACCCTTTTCCCCATCCCCTAACGTGGCCCTCATCGAACTGCGCGGCGTCAGCAAGATCTACCACCTCGGTGGGGAGGAGATTCGCGCGCTCGACAACGTCGATTTGGACATCAACGGCGGCGAGTTCATCTCCATCATCGGCCCCTCGGGCAGCGGCAAGTCCACGCTCATGCACCTCCTCGGCTGCCTCGATTCGCCGACCAAAGGCAGCATCAAACTCGACGGCACCGAGATTGCCAGCGCGTCGGCCGGTGAGTTGGCCCGCATCCGCAACCAGAAAATCGGCTTCGTCTTTCAGTTCTTCAACCTGCTTCCCAAGCTCAACGTCCTGCAAAACGTCGAGCTGCCGATGGTCTATGCCGGTTGCAGTTCGCGTGAGCGCCGAGAGCGCGCGATGGAGGCGCTCAAACTGGTGGACATGGACAACCGCGCCAAGCACCGTCCGATGCAACTATCCGGTGGCCAGCAGCAGCGCGCCGCCATCGCCCGGGCCCTTGTGAATAGTCCGAAGATCGTCTTCGCCGACGAGCCGACCGGTAACCTCGATTCCCACACGGGCGAGACGATTTTGAAGCTCTTCCACGAGTTGAGCCTCAAGGGCCGCACCATCGCGCTCGTCACGCACGACCCGGAAATCGCCGCCGTCACCCCGCGGCGGAGTGAAATCCGTGACGGGAAGATTGCGCGTAACGTGGACGCGAAGCTGTCCGGGCAGCTCGATGGGCCCAAGTTCGCCGTGGGCAGCCAACAACAATCACAACCGTGAACTTCTTCAACGCCATCGCTGTCGGCCTGAAGGAAATCTGGGCGAACAAGTTTCGCTCCCTGCTCACGATGCTGGGCATCATCCTCGGCGTCTCCAGCCTGGTGGCGATGTCCGCCCTCGTCAAAGGCATGGAGAACGGGATGAAGGAGGCCCTCATCGCCATCGGCGGACTGGAGAAGGTGCGCGTCGAAGATCAGGACATCCCCGTCTGGCAGCAGCACTTGGCTGATCAGGCCACCGGCACCACGATGAGCGACGTCCACGCCCTGCTCCACAGCGCACCGCTCATCACGATGGTGGTGCCCGAAATGCGCACGCGCGGCATCACCATGACCCGCGCTGGCAAGAGCATCAGCCCCTACAACTTCATTGGCACTTGGCCCAACGCCGTCGAGTTGAACCAGCATGTCGTGGCTCACGGTCGCATGTTCAACGAGCTGGACGACGAAAACGCCCGCAATGTCTGTGTCATCGGTTCCGCCATCCGTGACGCGCTCTTCGGGTCGCCGCAGCAAGTAGGGCGGGAGGTGATTCCCATTGGTGAGTTCATCAACATCAACAATCAGCGCTTCAAGATCATCGGCATGTTCGAGCACTACGAGAGCGAGCAGGACAAGAAGCTGCGTGACCTGCAGAAGGATAAGCCGCCGGAGCCGAAGAGTGGCCCCGACCGCAGCAAGGGATTCGGCAGCAGCAAGAGCAGCAGCCGCAGCGGTGGCTACATCTTCGACTTCAAGAACAACACGGTTTACATCCCGCTCAACACCATGTGGCTACGGTTCCGCGCGGCCAGCGGCACATCCGGCGCGGGCACCGGCAGCTTTGGGCGCAGCAGCTCCAGCCCCGTCTCGGGCAGCACGTCGGAGTTCGTTCCTGACCCGCGCCTCTCCACGCTCTCCATCAAGATCGCCGACATCGACAAGATGGACGAGGCGCTTCAGCAGGCCAAGAACGTGATGCTCCATACGCACCGGGGTATCGAGGATTTCTCGTTCCGCACCCAGGAGAACATGTCCGAGGGCATCGCCAGTGCGATCAAGAACGCGCGGATGAGCGGCGGCATCATCTCGGCCATCAGCCTGCTGGTCGGCGGCATCGGCATCATGAACATCATGCTGGCGAGCATCACCGAGCGCGTGCGCGAGATCGGCATCCGCAAGGCCATCGGCGCGACCTTCTTCGACGTGTTCACGCAAATCCTCGTCGAGAGCGTCGTGATCGCCATCATCGGCTGCTTGGCCGGCCTGTTCACCTCGAACTTGCTGGTGCAACTCCTCGTGGCCGTGTCCCCCGCCGATAACACTCCGGTCATCACGGTGGATGCGATGATGCTGGCGTTTGGCTTCAGCGTGGTGGTGGGCATCCTCGCTGGCCTGTTCCCCGCGTTCAAGGCGGCCAAGCTCAACCCGATTCAGGCGTTGCGGTATGAGTAGGGCAAGGAGAGTTTTGGGATTTGAGTTTGAGGTTTTGTGCTGAAACGCCCGTTCCGTCCGCCCGCCGTCCCCCGAAGCACCCAACTCTAACCCCGAAACTTTGTCCCTGCTCAACGCCATCGTCGTAGGCCTGCGTGAAATCTGGGCGCACAAGTTCCGGTCGCTGTTGACGATGCTGGGGATCATCCTCGGTGTCGCCAGCCTCATCGCGATGTCCGCCATTGTGAAGGGCATGGAACACGGCATGAAGGAGGCGATGATCGCGCTAGGTGGCCTCGACAAGGTGCTCACGCGTGAGGCCCCCGTGCCCACCTGGCAGGGGCACCGCGCCGACCAGGCCGTGGGTCGCACGATGCGCGATGTGGAGGCGCTCCGCCGCAGCGCGCCGCTCATCCGGATGATCTCACCGGAGATGGCATTGGAGCGTGTCACCATCACGCGCGGCGACAAGCGCACGCGCCCGTCGGAGTTCGTGGGTGTCTGGCCGGTGGTGATCGAGATGAACCTGCACACGCTTGAGCACGGGCGGTTCTTCAACGAGCTGGACGAGGTTAACGCCCACGCCGTCATCGTCATCGGCACGGCGATTCGCGACGACCTCTTCGGCTCGCCGGAACAGCTCGGGCGCGAGGTCATTCCCCTCGGCGAACGGGTGCAGATCAACGGCCAGACCTTCACCATCATCGGGATGTTTGAACACTACGAGGG
>JBJTAU010000175.1:0-6266 GCA_046090965.1 Limisphaerales bacterium
CGCTCATGCCGATGTCGAAGTTGGGCAACTGCCGCTTGAGCGTGACGAAGTTTTTCTCGTGCGTGTCCCAGCCGCCGAAGTTCAGGGTCACGCAGCGCACGCCCGCCTCAACGAGCCGCCGCGCGAGCAGGAAGTCGCGCAGGATGCTGCCGTCGGTGCTGCGATAGCGGTCGGCCACTTTGCGGTCTTCCTTCTTCGTGTCGAGCGCTTCAACGAGCCGGCTCGAAGTGACGACTTCAAATGCTTGCCGGTTGAAGGTGTCGAGGCCGTCCATCAGGCCGCTGCGGTCGGCATCTCGGCGGAACTTGTCGAACTCAGCGAGCAAGCCCTTTCGGTCGTCCAGCCGCGCGGAGGTCACGCCGTTGAGCGTCATGTCGCTCGCCGCCGGGCCGCTGGGGACGAACGGGCCACAAGCCGCGCCGAGGAAGCCGGGCCGCGATTCTTTCCCGCTACAGCCGACGCTGGGCGGCACGCCCACGGCGGCGGAGCCTTGCAGCTTGGACACCACTGCGCCGAGTGAAGGCCAGCCGCCGGACGGCTGCGGCTTAAACTGGCTGCGGCCCGTCATGCAGTGGAAGGAGCTATGATCGTCCGCCTTGCCGACCACGGTGCGGATGGCGGCGAATTTGTCCCAGTTCGCCGCGAGCTTAGGCAGGTGCTCGCAAATGCGGTTGCCCGGCACCTTCGTCGCGATCGACTTGAACTCGCCGCGGATTTCTGCCGGCGCGTCCTCCTTGATGTCGAACATATCCTGGTGCGATGGCCCGCCGGGCAGATACACCATGATAATGGCCTTGGTGGAGTGGCGGATGCCCGACTGCGCCTCGGCCTGAAGCAATTGGGGGAGTGAGAGGCCGCCGGCGGCAAGGGCGCCAAGCTGGAGGAAGTTGCGGCGCGAAACGCCGTCACAAAAACGGCCTTGGCTGGGTCCGAGAATTTTTAGCATACGTGTGTAACCCGTGATGCGCGCGGGGCTGAAAAACTGACGGGGTGGTAGCGGAGGCTATTCAAGAACTTCACGGCAAGATGAAGTCAGGCCTTCGCAATGATCGCGCAACGGCTTGCACCGCTGGCCCAACCCTGAATCGGCGCGCTGGGACAGATGCGCCCTACCCGCGCCGAACCTTTGCGACGAAGCGCGCGATGCGGTCGGTGGCGACCTGAATCTGGTCAATGGCCGTGGCGAAGCAGCAGCGAAGGTATCCTTCGCCGCTGGGGCCAAACGCGCCACCGGGAACGCATGCGACTTTCTCCTCGGCCAGAAGTCGGAACGCAAAGTCCTTGGAGGTGAGGCCGGTGCTCTGGATGCACGGGAACGCGTAGAAACTGCCGCGCGGCAGATGGCATGGCAGCCCCATTTCGTTGAAGGCCTTAACGATGAGATTCCGGCGCAGCTTGTATTGCTCGCGCATCTCTGCGGTGTCCGTTTCACCGTGCTCGATGGCTTCGATGGCTGCTTCCTGGCTGATGATGCTCGCGCACAGCATCGAGTATTGGTGGATCTTCATCATCGCCTCGATGAGTTCCACCGGGCCGCAAGCGTAGCCGATGCGGAAGCCCGTCATCGCATACGCCTTCGAGAAGCCGTGCAGGAAGATCGTCCGCGCGATCATCCGCGGCAGCGACGCGATGGAGCCGTGTTCCCCCTCGAAGGTCACCTCGCTGTAAATCTCATCGGTCAGCACCACGAGGTTGTGGCGCTGCACGACGGCGGCGATCTTCTCCAGCTCCGCGCGCGTCATCGTGCCGCCGGTTGGGTTGGTCGGGAAGTTTAGCATCAAGGCCTTCGTCTTTGGCGTGATGGCCTTTTCAATCGCCTCGGCCCGGACGGCGAAATTGTCCTCCGCCCGGCAGCTAACCGCCACGGGCACGCCGTGGGCCATCGCGATGCTCGGCGAATAGCTCACGTAACACGGCTCGTGATAGATCACCTCGTCCCCCGGGTTGATGAGCGCGCGCAACGCGATGTCCAGCGCCTCGCTCACGCCCACGGCGATGAGGATCTGCTTCTTCGGGTCGTAGCGGACGCCGAAGCGCGGCGCGAGATGCGCGGCGATGGCCTCGCGCAGCTTGAGCAGGCCGAGGTTCGAGGTGTAAGTGGTCTTGCCGCGTTCGAGCGCGTAAATGGCGGCCTCGCGGATGTGCCAGGGCGTGACGAAATCCGGCTCACCCACGCCCAGGGAGATCACGTCCTTCTGGCTTTGGACGATGTCGAAAAACTCACGGATGCCCGAGCGTGGAATACCGGCCACACTGCGGGCGATGAAAGCTTGCGGTTGAAACGGAGTCGCCATGACGTTCGCAGGCGCGAGACTCAAGCGGAAGGCGCGCGGTTTGGAAACACCAAAAGCGGCAGTGCGCTTCAGCGGGGCGTGCGCTGCTGAATGGCGTGAAAACGCGTCAGGATGTCGTCGAGCCGGTTGAACTTGAGATAGTCCTTGGGCATGTCGAACAACTCCGCCTTCTGCTTAAGGATGTCCTCCTGTCGCAGTTCCGCAGCGCTTTGAGCGTCGCTGACGCGAATCGTGAGCCGACTGTCGCCGACATCGAATTGAATCTGACGTGGGTTGCCACCGACAGCCCAGAGCCGCGCTTCACGCTTTTCCCCGCTGTGATAAATCATGGTCAACAGGGTTTTCTCGCACGCGATCCCGTTCAACACCTCCTGCCCCACCACGCGGCGCTCCAAGCGAATCATTGCGAGGATCTCCTCGGGTTCCAGCTCGCGGCTCACGTAGCACTTGCCCTCGGGGAAAATCTGCGAATGGGCGTTGAAGTAAGTCAGGCTGACCAGCCGAGTGACTCCAAACTGCCGGAGCGAGGAGAACGGGCCGGTGGCCGTGATCAGCGCCGGGGCGGGTGAAATGTCGATCTCCGTGCGCACCTGACCCTCCAACAGATGGACGACGAGCGGAAACGAGGTGACCTCCACCTTCGCCCCGTTGGTCACGGCCAGTTCGAACTCGCCGACCAAGCCGACATATTTCAAATCAGCGAGGATGCGCCCGACCGCGGTGTCGAGGTTGAAAGCTCGCGGCTGGGTTCGCACCGGAGCGTTGGTGTTCGTAGTCAGCGGCGCGAGATTGCCCGGGGTCAGCGGACGATACGGCGTCGCGCCCGGCGCATTGGCGCGACCCGGCAACGTCAACATCCGCGCAGGGGTTGTGGCGCGCGGCGGCGGTGTTTGGGCAAAACCGGCGATCGTGGCGAGCGCCAAGGCGCAGATTGCGGAGAGCTCTTTGACGGCAAAGGTCATCGTGCGATCAAAATCCAACAAGCGTTGCGCAACCTACCGAAATGCCTTTCGTGCGCCAGCAGGAAATGTCACCGGAACAACCCAAGCGCCGCCTTTTTATCTTGCACCGTGCATAGGCGAAATCCACCTTCTCGCAGTCCGGGTCGGAAAAAACCTTCTCCGCGTTTGGACAAACAATCCAGCACTGATATGAGCGACGACAAAAAGCAGTTCCCCTATCCAGGGATTCCGACCACGTCGGACGGAGCGGGCTGCGTTGTGTGGGTGGAAACCAACATCACCAACGGCGCCTGCGCTTACCCGATTACCTCCTCGACCACGATGGGAACCGGGTATCAAACCGAGGTTTCCAACGGCAAAAAGAACCTCTGGGGCGATGTCCTCACGTTCGTCCAGCCCGAGTCCGAACACTCGGCGGCGTCCACCTGCGAAGGCTACGCGCTCGCCGGCGGCCGCGTGACGAACTTCACCTCCGGCCAGGGCTTGGTGCTGATGAAGGAAGTGCTCTACACCATTTCCGGCAAGCGTCTGCCCGCCGTGTTCCACATCGGTGCGCGCGCGCTCACGAGCCATTCGCTGAACGTCCACGCGGGCCACGACGACGTGATGAGCTGCTCGGACTGCGGCTGGGGCATTCTCTTCGGTCGCAACGCGCAGGAGGCGGGTGACCTGGCCCTCATTGCGCGCCGCGCGGCCGAGACGTGCGAGACGCCGTTCATGAACGTGCAGGACGGCTTCCTTACCACGCACACCATTGAGAACGTCCGGCTCTCCGAGCTGGAGTTCATGAAGGAATACATCGGCGACCCCACGCTGAAGCTGCGGAACATGATGGACCCGAACTTTCCCATCATGTCCGGCGTGGTGCAGAACCAAGATTCCTACATGAAGGGCAAGATCGCCCAGCGCAACGTGTATGATCTCGTCCCCGCCGCCGTGCAGGAGGCGATGGACACGTTCTACAAGAACACTGGTCGCCGCTACCAGATGGTGGACTGATACAAAATGGAAGATGCGGACTATGCCGTCGTCGGCATGGGCGGTATGATGGAGACCGCACAAGCGGCGGTGGATTACATCCGCGCGACCATGGGCGTGAAGGTCGGCGCCGTCCACGTCACCTGCTTCGCGCCGTTTCCGGCCACGCAACTCGTCGCCGCGCACACGAACGTCCAGGCCGCGACCATCGTCGAGCGCAGGGACAACCCGCTCGCGCAGTCCAACCCGCTCACGCAAGGCATCCGCGCCGCGTTCGCTGATGCGCTCACCGGCCTCTCCTATGGCAGCTACGGCGAGTTCAAGTATCCCGCTATCACGCGCATCCCGAAGCTATACTCCTGCGCCGCCGGACTCGGCTCGCGCGACATTCGCGGCTGCCACTTCAACAGCATCATCAAGAACATGCTCGACGCGCAGCCCAAGGAATTCTCCTGCGTCGGCGTGAAGCACAAGCTCGAGCTGGCCGACGCGGAAGACCCCGACTTGCGTCCGTCCGGCGCGTTCTCCATGCGCGGTCACTCCGTCGGCGGCTTCGGCTCCGTCACGACCAACAAACTCATCGCGTCGTTCGTCGGCGAGCTGTTCAACCTGCACGTGCAGGCGTATCCGAAATACGGTTCCGAGAAGAAGGGCCTCCCAACGACCTACTACCTCACCGTCGCCGACGCGCACATCCGCACGCACAGCGAGCTGGAGCACGTGGAGTTCATCCCGCTCAACGACGTGAACGCCTTCAACCTCGGCAACCCGCTCGCGGGCATCGCCAACGGCGGCAGCGTTTTCATCCAGAGCGACAAGCTCGATCCGCAGGATGTGTGGAACGCGATTCCCGCCTACGGCCAGAAAATCATCCGCACCAAGAAGCTGCGCGTTTACTTCCTCGACACGGTGAAGATCGCCCGCAGTGTCGCCACCGATCCCGACCTCCAGCAGCGCATGCAAGGCGTCTGCCTCGTCGGCATCTTCATCAAGGTCACGCCCTTCGCCGCCCGCTCCGGCATGGGCGACGAGCAGGTGCTCGCGTCGGTCGAGAAATAAATCCGCAAGTATTACGGCAAGCGCGGCGAAAAGGTCGTGCAGGAAAACCTCGTCTGCGTGAAGCACGGCCTCACCGACGTGAAGGAAATCCCCGCCGAAGTCACCGGCAGTGCGGCAACCGTCGCCGCTGGCGAACTCGTCGCGGCCAAATAATCACTTTTGTCAGCGGACAACCGCCGACTTCAAACCAACTCAGGACAACCTGAACCAGAACCCATGATTCAACCCACCGAAAACGTAGCCGGCTCCGTCCCCGCTCCTGTCGTGGACCGCACCAACAAGCGCCCCATCACCAAGGATGTGCTCGACGTGCAGGATTTCAACGAACGCATCGTCGGCGCCTACAACGATGGCTCCGCCGAGCTCGGCCTGCCCGCCGATCAGAGCACGCTGCGCTCGCTCATCCCCGCCGGCACCGGCGTCCTGCGCGACTTCAGCTACATCGCGCCGGAGCTCCCGCTCCTCAACAGCACCAACTGCGTCGCGTGCATGGACTGCGTCACCGAGTGCCCGGACACAGCGATTCTCGGCAAGGCCGTCCCCAAGGCCAAGCTTGACGCCGAGCTCGCCGCCATCGCCGACCCCGTCGAGCGCGAGCATTACGCCAAGCAATTCGCTAAGACCACGAAGTTCTGGACCACCTACGAGAAGAAGGGCAAGGAACCCGCCTACTTCGGCATCTTCATTGACCCGACCAAGTGCAAAGGCTGCGCCGAGTGCGTGGACGCCTGCGGCAACCACGGCGCGCTCCCCATCCACATGAAGGACGGCGGCATTCTCAAAGAATCCCCGCTCACCTTTCACTTCTACCGCCAGCTTCCCGAGACCCCGAAGGACTACATCAACGACAAGCTGCTGAGCGACATGATGCTCGCCGAGCGCAGTCTGCTCTATGTCGGTGGCGCAGGTTCCTGCATGGGTTGCGGCGAAGGCACCGCCCTCCGCATGATGCTGGCCGCGACCGGGTTTCAAT
>JBJTAU010000176.1:0-8660 GCA_046090965.1 Limisphaerales bacterium
CGCTCGCCGCGCTGGGAGTTGAGCTTGCTGATGGTGCCAGTGAGCGGGGAGTAAATGGTGGTCTTGGCGAGGTCATCGAGCGAGCGGTCAAGCGCGGCCTTGGCGACCTCCGTCTGGTGACGCGCGGACTTCACCTGCGCCTGCGTGACCTCGTAGGCGGTCTTCGCTTCCTGGAACTGCGACTCCGCCAGGAGCTTCTCGGCGAAGAGCTTCTTGTTCCGCTCGAACTCGATGCGCGCCTTGTCTTGGTTGGCGACGGCGAGCGTGAGGTTCGCCTGCGAGGACTTGAAGCTGGCGTCGGCGGAGTTCGTGTTGGCGATGTAGAAGTCGGGTTTGATCTTGAGGAGCAACTCGCCCGCGCGCACGCGCTGGCCCTCCCTCACGGGCAGGTCAATGATCTCGCCGCTGACCTCGGGGCTGATCTTCACGAGCGTGACGGGCTGGATCTTGCCGGTGGCGACGACCACTTCGGTGAGGTCGCGCCGCGTGACCTTCTCGGTCTGCACGGTGACGGGCAGCACCTTCTGCTTCTCGCGCCACCACCAAGCGCCGCCGCCCGCGCCGCCGCCGAGCAGGAGCAACGCGAGCAACCAGCGCCAGCCGGAGCGGCGCTTGGGGCGGGGCGATGGAGCAGGCGCGGACATGTTCAGGGCACGACGAAGGGCGAGCGTCCCACGAAAGCGCGGGGAGTTCAACCTGAACTCCCGCTCAAATCTCCACCTGCATGCCCAACTCGACGACGCGGTTGGCGGGCAGGCCGAAGTAACTGGTGGCCGAGGAGGCGTTGCGCGCGAGCACGGCGAAGTGCCATTTGCGCCAACGCGAGAGCTTGGCTTTCCCAGTGTCGAGGATGGTTTCGCGACTGAGGAAGAACGTGGTCTTGGTCAACTCCAGCGGGCCGCCGGTGAGCGGGGCCTCGGCGAGCAGTTTCAGGATGTCAGGCTCTTCCATGAAGCCGTAGCGGCCCACGACGCGTTGGAAGCCAGCGGGCAGTTGCTCGACTTCGACGCGCTCGGTGGCGGGCACGTGTGCGCTTTCCTCGGTGACGATGGTGAGGAGGATGTTGCGGGTGTGGAGGATTTTGTTGTGCTTGAGGTTGTGCAGCAGCGCGACGGGCGTGCCGTTGGGGTTGCCGGCCATGAAGATGGCCGTGCCGGAGACGCGCTGCGGCGGGTTGGCCTCGATGTCGGCGAAGAAGAGGTCGCGCGGGAGCGTGGCGTCCTTGATGCGTTCCCAGACGAGGCGGCGACCGGTCTTCCAAGTGGCCATGATGGCGAAGATGCCCGCGCCAGCGACGAGCGGAAACCAACCGCCGTGGGGGACCTTCAGGAGGTTCGAGGTGAAGAAGGACAGTTCAATGATCAGCAGCAGGCCGCACAGGCCGCCGGCCTGCCAGCGTGCCCAGCCCCAGAGGCGGCGCGCGGCGAAGTAGAAGAGGGTGGTGGTGATGATTTCCGTGCCGGCCACCGCGACGCCGTAGGCGGCGCTGAGATGCGAGGAATTGCCAAAGCCCAACACCAATCCGATGCACGCAACCATCAGCATCCAGTTCACGTGCGGCATATAGATTTGCCCGCGCTCGTGCTGGCTGGTGTGGCGGATGAGCATGCGCGGCAGGTAGCCGAGCTGGATGGCCTGCATGGTGAGCGAGAACGCGCCGGAGATGAGCGCCTGCGAGGCGATGCACGCGGCCGCGGTGGACAGCGCCACGAGCGGGTAGAGCGCCCACGTGGGCGCGAGGCGGAAGAACGGGTTGGCCGCGTTCTCCGGGGTGGGGTCCGCCAGCAGAAGCGCACCTTGCCCGTGATAAGTGAGGAACAGCGCGGGCAGGACGATGCCGAACCACGCGCGCCGGATCGGTCGCACGCCGAAGTGCCCCATGTCGGCGTAGAGGGCCTCGCCGCCGGTGACGACGAGGAAGACCGCGCCGATGATGGCGAACCCGAGTTGGCCGTTGTGCAGCAGCAATTCCGCGCCGTGCCAGGGGTTAAAGGCCAGCAACACCTCGGGCTTGCGCCACACGCCGGACAAACCCAACCCAGCCAGCACCACGAACCACACCACCATCACCGGGCCAAACATCCGGCCCACCCGCCCGGTGCCGAGTCGTTGCAGGCTGAACAGGCCCACCAAGACTCCCACGGCGATGACCGGCACCAGCTTGTTCATCCACGGGGCCGCCACCGCCAATCCTTCCACGGCGCTGGTCACCGTCATCGCGGGCGTGATCATCCCGTCGCCGTAAAGCAGCGCCGCGCCGAAGACGCCGCCACCCACCAGCCAAGCGCGAAGGCGCGTCGGCCGCTCGCGATCAGGAAACGCCAGCGCCAGCAGCGAGAGGATGCCGCCCTCGCCCCGGTTGTCCGCGCGCAGCACGAAGCCGAGGTATTTGGTGCTCACGATGACGAGGAGCGACCAGAAGATGAGCGAGAGCACGCCCATGACATTCGCGGGGGTCACCGGTAGCGGATGCGCGCTCTCCGGGTTGAAGCACTCGCGCATCGCGTAAAGCGGGCTGGTGCCGATGTCGCCGAAGACGACGCCGAGCGCGGCGAGGGTGAGCGCGCCAAGCGCGGGGCGGGCCGAGTTATTGTTGTCCATGACGGCGGGAGAAGTTTGGCAGAGGACGCGGTGGACAACGATTCAAATCCGCACCCATTGGCGGGCCGTGGGCAATTTCGCGCGCGCCGACGTCTCGGCGTAAAAGCGCGTCAGCCCGCAGTCGGCACAGGTGATCACGTCGAACTGGGCGAACCGGAAGAAGCCGCCCAGGCCTGGCAATAGCGCAGGGCCATGGTGGCCGTTGGCATGAGTGGTGGTTCGGTAGAGCGACTCCGATCCGCACTCGGGGCAGGACACGTCGGTTTTCATAGGCACACACGCATTGCCGGCGGGACGCGGTGAAGCGCCCGCCGTCCGCCCTTGCGGGACGGAGGTATACTGAACGGGGTGAACATTTGGCCGCGACCTGCGGCCCAGAGGCTCGCCCTTTCCCATGCCTGCGAGGTTAGCTGTCGGGCTGGGCCTGGAAAGTGGCCCCGGCGTCTCCGCCGTTCGCCCCGGTCCGGTTGCCCGGACGTTGGGTCCCCCGCTCGCGGCTTCGGGAAGAGGCCGCGATTCGGCTGCTGGGCGAAGCAGTCTCACATTCCGCCCGCGCTGTCAAATCGCCCCCCACTTGCCAGAGGTTGTGCTTGCCAAAGCGCGGTCCCTCCCTAGATTTGGTCGCTCTTGTGCCTATGACATTGCTCGCCATCGCAGGTTTGCTCGCCGCTGACACCGTCCCCACCGGCGGCCCGGAGATCAACCCCAAGGCCCAGATGATGCAGACGGTCGGCATGATGGTGATCATGCTGGTGGCTTTCTACTTCATCCTGATCCGCCCGCAGAACCAACAGCGCAAGAAGCAGGAGGAGATGCTCAAAGCCCTTAAGAAGGGTGACAAGGTTGTCACCACCAGCGGCATCCTCGCCACCGTCGTCTCCGTCAAGGACCGCACCGTCACCATCCGCTCCGAGGACGCTAAACTCGAGGTGCTCAAGTCCGCCATCACACAGGTCGTCGAGGATTTCGACAAGGCCGACCCGACGCCCGCCCCCGCCGCCGCGAAAGCCTAGTCCCGTCCCTCTTTTCCGCCCCCTCCGCTCATGCAACGCAACAATTTCTGGCGCGCCCTCCTCGTCCTCTTCATCACCGTTTGGGCGGTCTTCGAAATCTACCCCCCAGCCGACCGCAACCTGATCGATGTCTTCGAGGAGCGCGCCACGCAGAAGGGCACGAACTTCAATGCCATCGTCAAGCAGGCCCGCGAACTCGACAAACAATTCCCCGAGCGCAACTTCGCCAACCTCCGCGACGCAATCGGCACCAACTCGCTGACCAACTTCATCGCCTTCAGCGTGGGCGGCGAGCGCGACCCCAACCGCGCCATCATCAACCGGCTCCAACGGGAAGCCTCCGGCAAGATCAAACTGGGCCTGGACCTGCGCGGCGGCACTTCCTTCCTCATCGGCATTGATACCAACAAGCTGGCCCAGACGGTGGACAAGAAGGCGCTCGTGGGCCAGGCCATCGAGGTGCTCCGCAAGCGCGTGGACAAATTCGGCGTGGCCGAGCCGATCATTGTGGCCGAGGGCGAGGACCGCATCGTGGTGCAGATGCCCGGCCTGAGCCAGTCTGAACGCGACGCGGTGCGGGACGCGCTGACCAAGCCGGCGTTTCTCGAGTTCCGCATGGTGCATCCTGACAGCGACAAGCTCGTCGCGCAGGGCTTGATGGCTCCCGGCCATGAAATCCTTGTGCAACGCCGCAAGGGCCAGGACGGCCGCGACACCTTGGAGCGCGTGGTGGTCAAGACCAAGGCTGAGCGCGGGCTGACCGGCAAATACATCGAGCGGGCAGGCGTCATCCGCGACAACGTCTCCAACCGCCCGCAGATCACTTTCAAGTTCAACACCGAGGGCGGCAGAATTTTCGGCGAACTGACGACCGAACACGTCCGCGAGCGCATGGCCATCGTGCTGGACGGCGAACTCTACTCCGCACCTGTGATCAACGAACCCATCCGCGGCGGCAGTGGCGTGATCAACGGCGACTTCGACATCAAGGAAGCCTGGGAGCTGGCCAACGTGCTGGAGAACCCACTCGAAACTCCCGTGCGCCTGCTTGACACCGAGGAGGTGGATCCCTCGCTCGGTGCCGACACGATCAAGGCCGGCGTCAACTCCGCCATCATCGCCGTCATCGCCGTCGCCGTGTTCATGCTGGTCTATTACATGATGTCCGGCCTGGTCGCGAACCTCGCGCTCCTGCTGAACGTCGTCATTCTCCTCGGCGTGATGTGCTACATCGGCACCACGCTCACGCTGCCCGGCATTGCCGGCGTGGTGCTCACCATCGGCATGGCGGTGGACGCCAACGTCCTGATCTTCGAGCGCATCCGCGAGGAACTGGCCGCTGGCAAATCCCTGCGCGGCGCGCTCAACGCCGGCTACGACCGCGCGTTCGGCACCATCTTCGACTCGAACCTCACCACGCTCATCGCCTCGGTGATCCTGATTTACCTCGGCACCGGACCGGTCAAGGGCTTCGGCGTCACGCTCACCATCGGCATCACGGTGAGCATGTTCACCGCGCTGTGGGGCACGCGCCTGATCTTCGATTGGCTGCTGGCCAAAAACCTTCTCAAGAACCTGTCCATGCTGCACCTGATCAAGGGCAGCGACCTGGACTTCATGAAGTGGGCCAAGCCCGCCTTCGCCGCCTCGTGGGTCATCATCATCGTTGGCCTCGGCTACGGCGCGCTGGTGCGGGGAAAGCAGACGCAGGGCGTCCTGGGCGTGGATTTCGTCGGCGGCGACGCGCTGACGTTCTCGTTCGCGCAGCGCGTCGAAACGGACAAGCTCCGCAGCCTCATTGCCAACCTTGAGTATCAGGAGCCGGTGGCACCCGGGGCCAAGTCCGAGACCCGGATGCGCAAGGTGGGTGACCCGCAGGTTTCCTACCAAAAGAACCCGGCCAAGGGCACCGAGAACCTAAGGGTGACCGTTCCTTCTGGTGCCGGTGTCGCCGACAAGGACGCTTTGCTGAAAATCCCCTAGGCGAAGTTCAAGCTGGAGCAGTCGCGGCAAGTCGGGGCGGTCATCGGCGGTGAGATCCTGCGTGGTGGCCTGCTGGCGCTGGGCCTGTCGCTCTTCGGCATCCTGATCTACGTCGCTTTCCGCTATGAGTTCAGCTTCGCCGTGGGCGCAGTGGTCGCCGTGGCGCACGACGTCCTGATGACCGCGGGCATCTACTGCCTCACCGGGTTGGTGGGCGAGGGCCGGCAGTTCAACGCCACGACCGTCGCGGCCATCCTCACCATCGTCGGCTTCTCGATCAACGACACCATCGTGATCTTCGACCGCATCCGCGAGGACTTGAAGCTGGGCATCCGTGGCACGTTCACGGACATCCTTAACCGCGCGCTCAACCAGACCCTGAGCCGCACCATCATCACCAGCGGCACGGTGTTCATCGCCACCGTCGCGCTCTACGCCTTCGGCGGCGGCCCGATCAACGACTTCGCCTTCATGTTCCTCGTCGGCGTCATCACCGGCACCTACTCGTCCATCTACATCGCCAGCGCGCTGGTGCTCTGGTGGCACAAGGGCCAGCGCCCTGACATCGGCGGCAACACCGTCGCCGTGGGCGTGGCGGAGACTGCGGGCGAAGTGCGGGTGGGGTGATGTTCCGCAGGCCGAGGAGCAGGATTAGGGTTAAGATTAGGAGCAAGATGTCGGAGGACGGCTGCGTCTCTTTCTCCTGGTCTTGATCGTAATCATGCTCTTAATCCGCGCCCCCGATGCCTGAGATCATCGAAATCACCGCGTGGCACTACGCCGGCTTCGTTGCCGCCGTGCTGGTATTCCTCGCGCTCGACCTCGGCGCCTTCCACCGCGAGGCGCACGTCGTGAAGTTCCGCGAGGCGCTGGGCTGGACCGCCCTTTGGTTCGCGATGGCGATGGCCTTCGCCGGCCTGGTCAAGGCCGCCAGGCCCCGGGGCGAAGCCATTGAGTTCGTCACCGGCTACATCATCGAGTTGAGCCTCTCGATGGACAACGTCTTCGTCATCGCGCTCATCTTCGCCTACTTCCGCGTGCCGTGGGCCCAGCAGCACCGCGTCCTCTTCTGGGGCATCCTGGGCGCGCTCATCATGCGCGGCGTCATGATCGGCGCGGGCGCGGCCCTCATCAAACAGTTCCACTGGATGCTCTACGTGATGGGCGGCTTCCTGGTCTTCACCGGCGTGAAGATGCTCTTCGTGGACGACGAGGGTGTGCACCCCGAGCGCAACCTCTTCATTCGGCTGGCGAGGAAGTTCTTCCCCGTGACGGACGCCTTCAACGGCCAGCACTTCACCGCCAAGCTGGACGGCCGCACCGCGCTCACACCCCTGGCGCTCGTGCTCGTGATGGTGGAGACCACCGACCTGATCTTCGCCGTGGACTCCATCCCCGCCATCTTCGCCGTGACGCAGAACACGTTCATCGTTTTCACGTCGAACGTCTTCGCCATCCTTGGCCTGCGCTCGCTCTACTTCGTGCTGGCCGGTGCCATCGGCTGCTTCCGGTATCTGAAGGTCGGCCTCTCCATCGTGCTGATCTTCATCGGCGTGAAGATGTTGCTGGGCTTCTGGGACATCCAAATCCGCTCCGGCGTCTCACTCGCCATCGTCCTGGCCCTCATCCTCCTCGCCATCGCCGCCTCCATCCTCGCCGCTCGTCGCGAGGGCAAGCACTTGCCGGCCGTCGATGCGCCGAACGACCCGCCCGCGCCGAGGACCGGATAACCATTCCCACCGGCAAGGGGCGCGATTGACAGGGCAGGAAAACCCGCTAGCTTCGGGCCATCACCGACATCCGAGGCCAAACCTCGGTTCATTGCTACACGCCATGCATATCTCCGGCCCGACCCCACCGCTTCCGCGCCGCGAATCCCTCGCGTTCACCCTGATCGAACTCCTGGTCGTTATCGCCATCATCGCAATCCTGGCTGGCATGCTCCTGCCCGCACTGGGTCGGGCCAAGATCAAGGCGAACACCACCAAGTGCGTCTCCAACCTGCGCCAACTCGGCATGTCCCAATTGCTCTACGCCTCGGACCACGACGAGATCTTTCCCTACAACGGCACGAGCTGGCCGCCCATGTCCTTCATCGGCATCTGGCAGTTGCTCGACCGATACGTCTCGACCAACAGCGGCTTCCACCGATGCTCGGCGGACAAAGGCCTTCCGTGGAACTATGACTGGGTGCTCGTCAATGGCGGCGGCCTGACAACCAACCAGCTCCCCTGCCCCTGCAGCTATTACTACCCCACCCAATACTACTGGGACGACAGCGGGGCGGGCGTGCTCCGCAAACGTCGGACCTCCGACGTCGGCTTCCCGTCGCAGAAAGTGATGATGACCTGCTACGCCAGTCCCGATGCGTCCCCGCTCGGTTCCACGATCATCGCGCACGGCAAGGAAGGCGTGCCGCTGCTCTTCGCCGACGGCCACTCCAGCTACACCCTCTACATCAACATCAACACCACCACTCCCTACGGCCCGTATAACTTCGACTGGACCGCCGGCGGCCTGCCGACGGGGAAGGATTTGAAGTAGGAGAAGCGAGGGCGATCGCCCTGAAGCTCAGAGAGCGCGCAGCGCGGCACGGCACGGGGCACCGTCGGCACCGACGATCTTGAGCGGGAGGCAGGCGAGTTCGTAGTTGCCGGGCTTGATCTTCGCTAGGTTGAGGCCTTCGATGATCCAGATGGGCCGCTTGGCCCCGAGCATGATCTGATGGCACTCGACGCCGTCCTTGTTATAGCCGCCCACGCTGAGGTAGTCCACGCCCACGGTCATCACGCCGCAGTCCACGAGGTATTGCGCGGTGGCGGCGGGGATGTAGATGAAGTTCTCGTCGAAGGTCGAAGTTTTCGCCATGCGCCAGCTCCGGGTGGAGTTGCGGGTCTTGAAGAGGACGCGCTCGCCGCGCTTGAGCTTGTGCGGCTTCAGCTCATCCACGGTGATGGCGGACTTGTCCTTTAGCTCGATGACGCCGCACTTGCCCATGACAGGTTCGAGGGGCATGGCTTCCAAGTTGATGCCGTCGGCGATGAAGTGGCGCGGGGCGTCAAT
>JBJTAU010000177.1:0-10637 GCA_046090965.1 Limisphaerales bacterium
GCGCAGTGCGTCTTCGAGTATGGGCAGGGCGTGAACTTCATCTACGACGCGTCGCTCGCGAACTCGTTCGACTCGGACTACGAGATGATTTACGGCACCGACGCCGCCGTGATGATGCGCGGCGGCAAGGCGTGGATGTTCAAGGAGTCCGACGCGCCGCTGCTGGGCTGGGAGGTCTATGCGCGTAAGGACAACTTCCACAAGGAAACCGGCATCGCGCTCGTGGCCAACGCGACCAAGCTCGTCGCGCAGGGCGAGCAGGTGGAGGACAACACGCCGGCGATGACGACTTCCTTGCAGGCCGCGCTGGAAGCCTTCCTGACGAACGTGAACGAGGTCGGCGGGGCCATCGAGGACTTCAAGGCCACCTTCGGCGACGCGGACAAAGCCGCGCTCGTGAAGCACCTCACCACCGTCCCGCGCCAGCCCGCCGCCAACGCCCAAGACGGCTTCGAGGCGACCGTCAGCGTCATCAAGGCCAGCGAGGCCGTCGCGAAGAAGTCCCGCATCGTCTTCGCGAAGGAGTGGTTCCAAGTCTGAGGCCCAAGGCATGAAGGCCTCGGCACCCATCGTCCCCGACAACTGCGCGGTCCACGAATGCAACCATGCGTTTCACAAGCGCTATGCGGAACTGCTCACACAGCACGCCGAGAGAATGGCGAGCATGGGGTTCTTCGCGCGATGGCGATTCCGAGGGCAATTGAAGGAGCAGGCGAGATTTGAGGTTCGGAAACCCGTGAATCCTCAAGTTAAGGGAAGTGCAAAGTCGGGCTTCTTCGGCGACCCTCCATTCATTCGTTAGTTTGGGCGCACGGCTCGACCCGCATACCGCGAAGTCGCCACGAGCTTGGTGCGTCAGTGTAAGTTGCCGCCATGACCAACGACTCGCCCTTCCACCGCCTCGCGCCGCCTCGCTTGCGTTCGCGCCGCGAGTTCCTCTGGCAGAGTGGCGGCGGTCTCGGCGGCCTCGCGCTGGCGAGCCTGCTTGGCGCGGACAAACTGCTCGCCGCCCCCACTAATCACTCCTCACTAATCACTCCTCACTTCCCCGCGAAGGCGAAACGCGTCGTCCAGCTCTTCATGGCCGGCGCGGCGAGCCACCTCGACCTCTTCGACTTCAAGCCCGAGTTGGTGAAGCGCGACGGCCAGCCGAGTGACTTCGGCGAGGCCGTCGAGGCGTTTCAAAATGGCCTCGGCCCGTGGAAGAAACCGGTGTGGGAGTTCCGGCCCTACGGCCAGTGCGGCAAGATGTTGAGCGACGCCGTTGCCGACCTCGGGCACGTCGCGGATGAACTGGCCGTCATCCACAACGTCGTCGGTAAAACCGGCGTCCACTCGCAAGCCACGCTGTTGCAGGCGACCGGCTTCAACCTGCCCGGCTTTCCCGGCATGGGCAGTTGGGTCAGCTACGGCCTCGGCACTGAGAACGAGAATCTGCCAACCTTCGTCGTGCTGCCGGACCATCGCGGCCTTGCCAGCAACGGCACGAAGAACTGGGACGCCGCCTTTCTCCCTCAACAGCACAGCGGCACGGTGATTTACCCCGGCACCGAGACGCCGATTGCCGACCTGTTCCCGCACAAGAAAGGCGACTTCGTCACCCGCGACAGTGAGGCGGCGGCGCACGCGGTGATGGCGAAGTTGAACCAAACCCACGCCGCATCGCGCTCCGGCGATGACCGACTGGAGTCGCGCATCCGCAGCTCCGAACTCGCCGCACGCATGCAGCTCGCCGCGCCCGAGGCCCTCGACATCTCGAAGGAGCCGGACTACCTGCTGCGCGCCTACGGCATCAACAACTCGCGCAAGGACTGGCCCAAGGAAATCAACGCCGAGGAGGAGGCTGACGTCTTCGGGCGCAAGTGTCTCGTCGCGCGCCGGCTGCTCGAGCGCGGCGTGCGCTTCGTACAAATCTGGAGCGGCAACGACAACGGCTTCCCGCGTCGCAACTGGGATTCGCACGAGGACATCGAGCGCGACCACGGCCCGCTGGCGCGCGGCATGGCGCGCGGGGCCGCGGCGCTCATTCAAGACCTGAAGCAGCGCGGCCTGCTCGATGACACGATCATTCTCTGGACCACTGAATTTGGCCGCATGCCCAGCACGCAAGGTGGCAAAGGTCGCGACCACAACCCGTTCGTGTTCACCAACTGGCTGTGCGGTGGTGGCATCAAGCGCGGCATCACGCACGGCGAGAGCGACCAGTGGGGCTACAAGCCGCTCCACCGCAACGCGCCCACGACGTGCTACGACATCCACGCCACGATGCTCCACCTGCTCGGCCTGGACCACACGCAGCTCACCTTCCGCCACAACGGCATTGATCGCCGCCTCACCGATGTACACGGCGAGGTCATCAAGGAAATTCTCGCATGAACCCCTGCCGTTAAGAGAACCAACATCCCGATCGCACGGTGGGAGCATCCCACTGACTGCCCAATCCGGATTCGTTCAGCACGCCCTCATGAATGCCTCCCCACTTCCGCCCCTCTCCCGCCGCCGCTGGCTGGCTCACGGTGCGCTCGCCACGGCAGCGTTGGCCACTGCCCGACAACTCCGCGCCGCAGACGGGGCTTCCCCCATCGCTTTGGGTTCACGCCGAGAGTTGTTCCTCGACGATTTCCTCGTCGAACGCCTCGACGGTGTGGCGCTGCACCCGCACCAACCGGCGCCGCGCGAGGTCGTCATCACCTGCGACGCGCCGTGGGAGGGCAACACCTCGGCTTACTTCACGCTCTTTGCGGACGACGACCGCTTCCGCATGTATTACCGCGGCGCGCACTGGGACACGGCGGCGAAGAAGGAGGCGCACCCGGAATTCGCCTGCTACGCGGAGAGCCGCGACGGGCTGACTTTCACGAAGCCCAAGCTGGGCCTGCACGAGTTCCAAGGCTCGAAGGAAAATAACATCGTCCTCACCGGTCCGGTGCCGCACAACTTCACCCCGTTCAAGGACACCAATCCCGCCTGCCCGCCCGACGCGCGCTACAAGGCGCTCTCCGGCAACCGCTCGCGCTGCCTCGATCCGTTCCAGTCCGCCGACGGCCTCCGCTGGACGCACGGGCTGACCGCTCAGGCCAAGCTGGGTGTGAAGGCCGTCATCAAGGACGGCGCGTTTGATTCGCAGAATCTCGCCTTCTGGGACGCGGCGCGCGGCGAGTATCGGGCGTATTGGCGCTACTTTTCCGATGGTGCGTTCAAGGGCGTGCGGGCCATCCGCACGGCAACCTCGAAGGATTTTCTTGTCTGGGAAAACCAGGCGGACCTGCGCTACGTGGACTCGCCGTCCGAGCATCTTTACACCAACGCCATCATGCCTTACGCGCGGGCGCCGCACCTCTTCATCGGCTTCCCCACGCGCTTCCAGCCGAAACATCAGCAGGTCGAGCCGGTGTTCATGAGCAGCCGCGACGGCGTGCTTTTCAGGCGCTGGCCCGAGCCGCTCATCCCCATCACCGCGCCGAAGGACCGCGACGGCAATCGCAGCAACTACATGACCTGGGGCCTGCTCCAGCTTCCCGGCCAGGACCGCGAACTCTCCGTGTATGCCACGGAAGCCTATTACGCCGGCCCCGGCAGCCGTGTGCGCCGCTTTGTCTTCCGCACCGATGGCTTCGTCTCCGTGCGCGCGGGCGCAGCGGGCGGCACGCTGCTCACGAAGCCGTTCACGTTCACCGGCACAAAACTCTCGGTGAATCTCGCGAGCAAAGGGCCGACGCGCGTCGAGTTGCAGGATGCGGCTGGCAAGGCGCTGCCCGGCTTCGCGCTCGCCGATTGCACGCCCATCGCCGGCGACTTCATCGAACACACGGTGAACTGGCGCGGCGGCAGTCTCGCCGCGCACGCGGGCAAGCCGGTGCGCGTGATGTTCGAGCTGAAGGACGCCGACGTGTTCGCCTTGAAGTTCAAGGCCTGACGCCATGCCTTTCGACACTCCCACTCGCCGCGACTGGCTGAAATCCGCTGCGCTCCTCAGTGCGGGCGCTGCGCTCCCAGCGCCCGCGTTCGCCGCTGCCGCCGCGGGGTGGACCGACCGCGCGCCCGTCCAGCTCAAAGGCCTGCGCGTGACGTGCTCCGAACCCCGGCTTGTGAAGCGCAGCCGCTGGTTCTGCTGGTTCCCATCCCTCATCCGCCAGCCCGACGGCACGCTTTGGGCCGTCATGAACGCCTACGCAGATGTCCACGTTTCCGATTCGTTCAGCTACCTCTCCCGTTCGCGCGATGGCGGGCTGACGTGGGACGAACCGCGCGTGATTGGCGATGCGGGCTTGAGTCATCTGCTCCTTGCCGACGGCAGCGCCGTGGTGATTCCCTACTACCTCCGACCGCGCGCGGGCGGCACCATCGGTGCGCCGTGCAATGTCATTTCTCCGAAAGGCCAGCTCACGATGCGCGCGTCCGGCTTGACCGTCGGCAATTGGCCCAAGCCGCCCAAATCCATGGGCGCGGACCTTGCCACCGCCGGGTTCGTTTTCAACGGCCAGGTCGTGCGCGGGCGCAAGGACGAGTATCTCACCACGCTTTACGGGCACTTCGAGGGCGACAAACGCTACTCACTCGTCTTCGCGGAATCGGCCGACGGGTTCAAGTGGAGCATCCGCTCGGTGGTCTCGGGCGCGGACTGCGCGCTGGCCGGTGGCGAAGGCCCGTGCGAGAGCGCGATTTGCCGGCTCAAGGACGGGCGGCTCATGTGCGTGTTCCGCCTCGCGTCGTTCGTGCCGTTTGGACAGTCCTTCAGCGACGACGACGGGAAGACCTGGTCCAAACCCGTGAACATCGTCCCGAACTCCGTCGAGCCCAGCCTCGCGGTGATGCCGGGCGGCACGCTCGCGTTGTCAGCCGGGCGGCCGGGCATTTCCGTGTGGTTCGATGTCGCCGGCACTGGCACCGACTGGCAGACCGTGGACATCCTCGCCCAGCACAACGCCGCCCGCCCGCAGGACCACATCAACCCCGACTCGCGCCAAGCCTGGGGCGGCGTGGACAAGCTGCTCCGCGAAGGCCTGCGCGGCTTCACCTCCAGCTACACCGAACTCATGCGGCTGGACGACCGCCACCTCCTGCTCATCTACGACCGGCTCGGCCTCGGCTGGAACGCGATTCCCGACGAATCTCCCGAAACCAACAGCGTGTGGGTCATGCGTCTGACCCTCGAAACCTGATTCCATCCGCATGCACCTTCAATCCAGGGCTGAACCGCCGCCCAGCGCTCCACACCTGTCTTGGCGAACCGGTGCTGGTTTCCTGCTCGCGGCATCGTTGAGCTTGGCTTCCGCTCAAATCCCCGCGCCCACCGACGCCCCGAAGCCCCGCACGCCAGAGGAGAGCACCGCCGCGTTCAAGCTCCCGCCCGGCTTTCGCATGGAAGTCGTCGCCAGCGAACCGCTGCTCGCGTCGCCCTCGGGCATCGCGTGGGACGAACGCGGGCGGATGTTCGTCAGCGAACTCCATGGCTACAACCTCGCCGGCCAGCTCGACATCGAGGAACTCAACAAGACCGGCAAGCTCGACACTCAGGTCCGCCGCGTGCAGGCCGACGCGAAACACAAGCTCGCCGCCGAGAAGGGCACCTTCGGCGTCGTGAAGCTGCTCACCGACACGAACGGCGACGGTCGCATGGACCGAGCCACCGTGTTCGCCGCCGGCCTCCCGCCGATCTACGGCCTCGTCCCCGCACGCGGCGGGCTGATCGTCGCCTGCGCGCCGCACATCATTTTCCTCAAGGACACCCAGGGCACGGGCAAGGCCGACGTGCGCGAAATCCTTTTCACCGGCTTCGGCACGGGCGAACTCGAGCGCGGCATCAACGCGCCTCAGTGGGGCGCGGACGGCTGGATTTACTTCGGTCGCGGCTGGCCGGGTGGCCCGATCACCGGACCGAAACTCGCGAAGCCCGTGAACTTGCCCGGCTCCGATTTCCGCATCCGCGCGGACGGCTCGGCCATCGAGCCAGTCACGGGGCAAACGCACACCTTCGGCTTCACGTTCACCGAGGAGGGGGATCGTTTCACGGTTACGACCACGACCAGTTTCCACGTTGCACCGCTGCCTTGGCATTACCTCGCGCGGAATCCGGATGTGGCTGCCGGCACGCCGCAGGTGGCGGTCGGGGACCGCCGCGCCTACTCGCTGTCCAAGCCGCATCCGTGGCGGCAGAAACGCGCTGACGATCCGGCCTACTTCCAATACTACAAGAGCCGTTACGGCGCGGCGGAAAGCGAGCCCGACGGCTGGTTCACCGCTGCCTGCGGGCCGTTGATCTATCAAGACCATGCCCTGCCGGGCCTCCACGGCCAGTATTTCCTCTGCGAACCCTCGGGCAACCTCATCCACCGCGCTCTCGTCGTGCCGGACGGACCCGGGTTGGTCCTCCGCCGCGCGCCCGGCGAGGAAATGTCCGAATTCGCCGCCACCACCGACCAGTGGAGCCATCCGATGCATCTGTTGCACGGGCCCGACGGCGCGATTTGGGTCGTGGACTACTACCGCGAAATCATCGAGGACTACTCCGCCATCCCGCGCCATCTCCAGCAGCAATACGGCCTCTACGCCGGCCACGACCGCGGCCGCATCTACCGCCTCACGCACGCGCAAATGCCCGCCGCGCCCGGCGCAGACTTGAGCAAACTCGACGCGAAGTCGCTCGCCGGCGAAACCGCCAGCCTTCTCCTCTGGCGCCGTCAAACCGCGCAACGCCTGCTGGTGGAGCGCAAGGATGCCAGCGCCGCTTCAGCCCTGCGCGAACGCCTCGCCGGCAAGAACACCGCCACTTCACTCATCACCGCCCTCCGCACGCTCGATCAACTCGGCGCGCTCACGCCCGCCGCCGTCCAGCCCTTTGTCGCCAACGCCGATCCCTCCGTCCGCGTCCACGCGCTGCAACTCGCCGACCGCTTGTTCGCCCAGCCCGATGCCAAGGCTTTGCTCGACACCACGCTCGCCGCCGCCGCCGCCGAGACCAGCCCGCGCGTCGCGCTTCAGTTCGCCCTCAGCCTCGGCGAGAGCCGCGACCCGCGCGCGTTCGCGATGCTGGCCCGTTACGCCCGCGAGCGCCTCGGCGTGCGCTGGATGGACGCGGCGATTCTCTCCTCCCTCCACCAGCGCGGCGGCGAGATGCTCACTGAACTTCTCCGCGAGCCCGGCGGTTCCGGGCCACTGCTCGGGGCGCTCACGAGTTCCATCGCCGCCAGCCGGAGCGAAACCGAGTTGGCCCGTGTGCTGAAGCTCGTCCCGGCCGCGCCGGCTGAAGTGCAGGCGACCGTCCTCAACGGCTTTGCGAAGGGCCGCAAAAACGCCCCGCGCCAGCCGCTTGCTGACAAGTCCGCCCGTGCCGCGCTCGCCAAGCTGGCAGCCAGCGAAACCGCCGCAGTCCGCAACGCGACCCGTGCGCTGGAGGACACGTTCGTCTCCGCCGCGACGGAGGGCGAAGTCTTCACCGGCCCCGCCGTCGCGACAGTGAACGAGGTGAGCGATGCCACGTTCCGCAAGTTCACCGCTGCGCTCACCGGCCCGCGCGATGCCAAGCGCGGCCACGAGATTTTCACACTCGCCTGCGCCACCTGTCATCGCATCGGTCAGGAAGGCCACGACTTCGGCCCCGACTTGCTCGGCGAACTCGGCGTGGCTGAAGAAACCCTCGTGCGCCACTTGCTGCTGCCGAACGAACGCATCCGCCCCGGCTACGAGACGACCGTCGTGGACACGCGCGGCGGCGGCTCCGTGGTCGGCCTGCTCAAGGACGACGGCGCGACCAGCCTCACGCTCGCGCAGCCCAACGGCGCGGAGCAGGTGCTGCTTCGCAAAGATGTGACCGGTGTGCGCCGCGTGGCCGGATCGCTGATGCCGAGCTTTGCCGAGACGCTCACGCCCGCCGATCTCTCGAGCCTGCTCACGTGGCTCCTCAGCAATCTCGGCGCGGACGCGGGCCGTCGACTTGTGCTCTTCGACGAGGAGCCCGGCTTCGCCGCGTTGCTGAAGGAAGAGTCTGGCACCGCCACCGTCGAGAGCACGGGAGCGGCGTTCGGCAAGCTCTGCCTGCACGTCACGCCGCCGCAGCGGGCGAACCGTCAGCTTCCCGGCTGGAACTTCCGCATCGTGGAAAAGCCGGCGGGCACCAACGAATTCCGTTTCCTCCGCCTGAGCTGGAAGGCCAGCGGCGCCGGCGTGATGGTCGAGCTCGCCCGCTCCGGTCAGTGGCCGAAAGCCGAGGACCGCAACGGCCGTTACCACGCCGGCCAGAACACGACGAGCTGGCAATCCCGCGAAACCAGCCCGACCGCTCCGCGCCAATGGGACACCGTCACGCTCGACCTCTGGAAGGACCTCGGAAACTGCACGCTCACCGGCTTCGCCCCGACCGCGATGGGCGGCGACGTGTGGTTTGACCGCATTGAGCTGTTGCGATGAAACGGTGGCTCTTTCTCGCGCTGGTCTTTCCTGCGTTTGCCGGGTTGGCGGCAGAACCGCTCCGCATCATCACGCTCGGCGACTCCGTCACGAAGGGCGTGCGGCCCGGCGTGAAGGCGGAGGAAGCCTTCGCGGCCCGCCTCGAAGCCGCGCTGCGCGCAACTGGCATGGAGGTTTCAGTCGCCAATGTTGGTCTCGGCGGCGAGCGCACAGACCAAGCCCTGCTGCGGTTGGCCAAAGCTGTCATCGCGCAGAAACCCACGCTGGTCACCATCATGTATGGCACCAACGACAGCTACGTGGACCAGGGCAAATCCACTTCGCGCCTCACGGTGGAGGAGTATCGCGCCAACCTCGCGCGGCTTGTGGTTGAGTTGCGCGCCGTGGGCATCGCGCCTGTGCTGATGACCGAACCGCGCTGGGGCAAGACCGCGAAGCCCAACGGCGTCGGCGAGCACCCCAACCTGCGGCTGGAGCCATTCATGCAAGCCTGTCGCGCCGTCGCCGCTGAGCAGCGCACGCCGCGCGTGGACCACTTCAAACACTGGACCGACGCCGAGGCGAAAGGCTTGGACATCGGCGCTTGGACAACGGACCAGTGTCATCCGAACCCCGAAGGCCACCGCGTCCTCGCCGAGTTGATACTACCGGTTGTGCGGGTGGCGTTGCAGCCCGCCCCTTGAAGTCAGGCTCGCCAAGGTGGTTGAACGCCCCGATGCTTCGCGCATGAGCTCGTTCCGGCTACTCTCAGTTTTATCCGGCACCACCGCATTAGCCGGGCAGGCCGCTCCGCCGCTCACGCTGGCCATCGAGTCCGAGAACAAGCTGCTCACTGGTGGCGGCGATGCTCGAAAAGCCTTCCACGATGAAGTGGACCGTGCGTTGCCGATACTCCCATGAGTCAACTGCCCCTCGTCCTCATCACCGACCTGATCGTCGAGCCGCTGGATTGCGAACGCGCCGTGCTCAACGGCCACGCCGAAGTCCGCGCGCTCGATGCCCGTTCGCAGGCCGATCTCGATGAACGGCTCGAGGCGGCGGACGCGGTGATGATTTACCACTACTTGCGCCTCGACCGCGAAGCCATCGCCCGGTTGCGGAAGTGCCGGCTCATCGCGCGGCCCGGCGTGGGTTACGACAACATCGACATCCGCGCCGCCCGCGAGGCCGGCATCCCCGTGGTGAACGTGCCCGACTACGGCACCGAGGAAGTGGCCGACTCCGCGCTGGGCATGGCCGTGTCGCTCGCGCGCGGCACGCATTTCCTCAACAGCCGGCTGCGGCGCGGCGTCGGCGTGTGGAACGTCGATCAAGCCACGCCCGTTCACCGGTTGCGCGGACGCGTCTTCGGCATCGTCGGCTGCGGACGCATCGGCTCGGCGGCGGCGTTGCGGGCGAAGGCGTTCGGCTTCGACGTGGTTTTCTTCGATCCCTTCGTGCCCGACGGCTTGGACAAAGCCCTTGGCGTGCGGCGCGTGGACACGCTCGATGAACTGCTTGCGCGAAGCCACATCGTCAGCGCGCACTGCCCGCTCACGCCGCAGACGCGCGGCCTGCTCGGCGCGGCGGCGATCGCGCGGATGCCGCGCGGCTCGTTCCTCGTGAACACCGCGCGCGGTGGCGTGGTGGACACCAGCGCAGTGATTGATGCGCTCGCCAGTGGCCACCTTGCGGGCGCGGGGATTGACGTGCTCGAACAGGAGCCGCCGCCCGCCGAGTCGCCCGAGCTGCGCGCCTGGCGCGATCCCAACCACCCGGCGCACGACCGCCTGCTGCTGAACCCGCACACGGCGTTCTACTGCGAGGAAGGCTGCGTGGAATTCCGCACCAAGGCTGCGCGCGAAGTCTTGCGCGCCCTGCGCGGCGAGCCGTTGCGCAACGTGGTGAACTGAGCGAGCCCATGACGCGTCGGCCGCCAACCTTGCAGACGAGGAACCCAGCTGGTTGGGTTCTTCTGGCGTGCGCCGCCCTCCTGCCTGCCCTCCACGCAGCGGAATTACCGGACATCCGCACCATCCCGGCAGACTTGGCCGTCCCCGCGTTGACCGAGGGCCAACCCGCCGCCGGCAAGCGCGTGAAACACCTTCTCCCCGGCTTCCAAGGCACGCCGGTCTATCACGTCCTTTACCTGCCCACCGATTGGAAACCCGGCGCATCGCTGCCCATGCTGGTCGAGTTCGCAGGCAACGGCGGCTACACGAACCGCTTCGGCGACATCAGCACCGGCCGGC
>JBJTAU010000178.1:0-4292 GCA_046090965.1 Limisphaerales bacterium
CGAGCCTGCGCGAGGGCATCGCGGCGGTTGCGCAGTCGGGGTTCGACATCGTGCTGCTTGATCTGTTCCTCCCCGACAGCCGCGGCCTGGACACGTTTGCGCAATTTCAGGCGCTGCATCCCGAGCTGCCCATCCTGGTGATGAGCGGGTTGGACGACGAGCAGGTCGCCGCTTCGGCCGTGCACCAGGGCGCGCAAGATTATCTGGTGAAGGGCCAGATGGATGAGGTGCTGCTCCACCGGGCCGTGCGCTACGCCATCGAGCGGAAGCGTGTCGAGCGCGCGCTGCGGGACTCCGAGGCGTTCTACCAGTCGCTGGTGGAGAATCTCCCGCAGTTCATCTTCCGGAAGAACCGGGAGGGACGGTTCACGTTCGCCAACCGCCGGTTTTGCACGTTGATGGGCCGGACGCTCGACGAGATCGTCGGGCGCACGGACTACGATTTTTTTCCCACCGACTTGGCGGCCAAATACCAGGCGGACGACCAACAGGTGATGGCGACCGGCCGGATCTTCGAGACGATCGAGGATAATGCCCATCCCGGAGCCGAGAAAGAGCACGTGCAGGTGGTCAAAACACCCGTCTTCGACGCGCAAGGGAGAGTGATCGGCACGCAGGGAATTTTCTGGGATGTCACGGCCCGGGTGCGGGGCGAGGAGAAGCTCAAGAAAGCCCACGCCGACCTGGCCCGCAGCCGCGAGGACTTGCTGCGGACGCTGGCCGACCTGCAGCGCGCGCATAACCGGTTCAAGGAAGCGCAGCTTCAAATCATCGAAATGGAGAAGATGCAGTCCATCGGCCAGATGGCGGCCGGCATCGCGCATGAGGTGAAGAACCCGCTGGCGGTCATCCGCATGGGCGTGGACTACTTCAGCAACGCGTTCCCCTTGGCGGAGGACGAGGGCACGCAGACGGTGTTGAAGGACATGCAGGACGCCCTGCACCGCGCGGACGGCATCATCATGGGACTGCTGGACTTTTCCACCCCGGGCAAGGTGGACCTGCGCCCCGGCGACCTGAACACGCTCCTGCGCAGTTCGCTCAACCTCGTGAAACATGAGTTGAAAAGCGCGCACATCACCGTGGCGACGGATTTTTGCGAAAACCTCCCGCCCGCGCTGGTGGATGCGAACAAGGTCAAGCAGGTCTTCGTGAACGCGCTGACCAACGCCGCGCACGCCATGCCCGAGGGCGGCACACTCACTGTCCGGACCTACCTCAAGAAACTCACCCCGGAAGAAGCCAAGCCCAGCCCCGGTGCCCGGCAGACGCACGAGTTCCGCGCCGGCGAGCGCGTGCTGGTGACGGAGATTGACGACACGGGCACCGGCATCCCTGAGGACAAGCTGGCGCGGGTGTTCGAACCTTTCTTCACCACCAAGGCCACCGGCAAGGGCACCGGCCTTGGGCTGACCGTGTCCCGGAAGATTGTCGAACTGCACGAGGGAGCGATCCAACTGCAGAATCTGGACCCCTGTGGCGCGCGGACCACCATCACCCTCAGAACAGAAAGGAGCTGATCATGGAACAGAAACGCATCCTTATCATTGACGACGAGGCGTCCTTCACCCGCATGGTGCGACTCAACTTGGAGCGGACCAAACGCTACGTGGTGCGCGAGGAAAACCGCGCCCCGCATGCCATGACCACTGCGCGCGAGTTCAAGCCCGACCTCATCCTGCTGGACGTCATCATGCCCGGCTCCGACGGCGGCGAACTCGCCAGCCACATCAAGGCCGACCCCACATTTAAGGACGTGCCCGTCATCTTTCTCACCGCCACCGTCTCCAAACGCGAGGCTGCGGAAGGCGTGTTCACCGGGGGCTATCTCTTCCTCCCCAAGCCCGTGAGCCTGAAGAATCTGGTCGAAAGCATGGAAAATGCCCTGGCCACGAAGGCGCACGACGGCAACGCCGGCGCGAAGCAGGCAGGAGTCAACCCGGGGAAAAAGTAACCGCCCTGTCCCCTGCCCCGCTCAGGATGTTTGGGGGGCGCGGGCGGCGAGGAATTCGCGGACCTTGGCGAGAGCTTCGTCGGCCTTCACTTGGGTCAGCACGCCGCCACGGGGCTTCAGCTCGACTTCTCCTTTCGCCATCGACTTCTCCCCAATGGCAATGCGGAACGGGAAGCCCACTAGGTCGGCGTCTTTGAACTTCACGCCGGGACGTTCATCACGGTCGTCGAGGATGACCTCAACGCCGGCGCCGGTGAGATCGGCGTAGATCCTTTCCGCGAGCTGCATGACGGCGGAGTCTGGCGCGATGGCGAGAGGCGTGATGCAGACCTGGAACGGCGCGACCGCAAGCGGCCAGACGATGCCGTCCTTGTCATTGCATTGCTCAATGATGGCTTGAAGTGTGCGGGTGACGCCAATGCCGTAGCAGCCCATGACGCAGGGCTTCGATTTGCCGTCGGCGTCGAGGAAGTGGGCGAGGAGCTTCTCGCTATATTTGGTGCCGAGTTTGAAGACGTGGCCCACTTCAATGGCGCGCTGGATTTTTAGGGGCTTGGCGCACTTGGCGCACGGCTCGCCGGCGGTGACGGTGCGGAGGTCGAACCATTCGGTGACCCGGATGTCACGGGCCAGGGAGACGTTTTTCAGATGGAAGCCGTCTTCATTTGCGCCGGTGGTCATGTCATTCGCGCCGTGCAGTCGCGCGTCGGCGAAGACTTTCACCGTAGGGGGGACGTTCCGGACCGCGCCGAGGGAGCCGGGTTTCGCCCCGAGCGTGGCGACGCATTCCTCGGGCGTCGCGGGGCGCACGGCCACGACCCCGGTGCGGGCGATGAATTTGGTTTCATTCAACTGGTCGTCGCCGCGAATCAGGACGAGCACCGGCTGGCTGTCGGCGATGTAAACCAAGGTTTTGATTTGGCGGTTGGCCGGAACGCCGAACGGGGCCTTGGCCAAGGCTTCGATCGTCACAACTGCTGGCGTGGGAAATTTCTCGGGGACAGCTCCGGCTTCGCGCGCCGCCGTGGCTGGGATGCCGCTGACGGCCTTCTCGATGTTGGCTGCGTAGCCGCAGGCCTCGCAGTAGACAACGTCGTTTTCGCCCGTTTCGGCGGGCACCATGAACTCGTGCGAGTGGCTACCACCGATGACGCCGGTGTCGGCTTCGACGGGAAAATTCTTCAAACCGCAACGGTTGAAGATGCGGGTGTAGGCGTCATACATCTTCCGGTAGCTGGCCATCGCGCCTTCGTCGGTGGCGTCGAAGGAGTAGGCATCCTTCATGATGAACTCCTTCGCACGCATGAGGCCGAAGCGTGGACGAATCTCATCCCGAAACTTGACCTGAATCTGATAAAAGTTCCGGGGCATCTGCCGGTAACTGCCAATCTCGCCGGCGGCCAGTGTGGTGATGACCTCTTCGTGGGTAGGCCCCAGCACCCATTCCTTGTTCGCGCGGTCCTTGACCTTGTAAAGCACGTCTTTGGCGGTCTCGTAGCGCCCGGACTGTTGCCAGATTTCAGGTGGCTGCAAGGCGGGCATGAGCACCTCCACCGCTCCAGCCCGGTTCATTTCCTCCCGAATGACGCTTTCGATTTTCTTCAGCGAACGGAGACCGAGCGGGAGAAATGTGTAAAGACCGCCCGTGAGTTTCCGGACGAGACCGGCACGCAGCAGCAGTTTGTGCGAGAGAATTTCCGCCTCCGCGGGCGATTCCTTGAGAGTCGGGATGAAATACTGTGACCAGCGCATGGTGAAGTGATTTTGTCAGAAAAAAGGCCGCCGGGAAAATCTTTGCCCGACGGCCTTGAACTTGCGATGGAAAGCTACTTGACCGTGTTGACCAACGGCGCGAGTCCTTGGATGCGGACTTCAAGGCGGTCGCCAGATTCGATCGGTCCGACCCCGCTTGGAGTGCCTGTAAGGATGACGTCGCCTGGCAGCAAGGTCATGTTGGTCGAGACGAAACTCACGATCTGGTAGCAGTTGAAAATGAGCTGGCTGGTGTTTGAGTTCTGTCGCAGTTGGCCGTTCTGGAAGAGCTGGATGGTGAGGTCATGGGGGTCGATTTTGGTTTCCACGTAAGGCCCCAGCGGCGTGAATGTATCGAAGGATTTGCACCGCGCCCACTGGCTCTCCGAGTTTTGGATGGTGCGATCGCTAATGTCCTCAGCGGCCGTGTAGCCGAAAATATACCGAGCGGCCGCAGCGGGCGTTACATTTCGCACGCGTCTGCCGATGACAATGGCCAGTTCCGCTTCAAAATCCGTGCGGTGATTCGGGAAGGGGATTTCAATCTTCGCGCCATCGGGAATCAATGAGGTAGGTGCCTTGAGCC
>JBJTAU010000179.1:0-5245 GCA_046090965.1 Limisphaerales bacterium
GGTGACGGAGGATCAGGTGGCCGCAGGCGCGTTGAAGCACTACGATGCGCTCTTCGTGCTCGACCCACTCATGGCCACCGCTGCCCGGGAGAAAATCGTCGAGTGGACGCAGGTCGGCGGCTTGCTGTGGACGTGCGCGGAGGCGGGCTCGCGCACTGAGTTCAACGAGGCGGCGGACTTGGTCAAATCACTCACGGGCATCGAGCGTGACTTGCCGGAGACGGAAGCCATCGCCGCCAGGAAGCGTGTCGTTGCCAAGGCTGGTGCTGGCGAGAAGGTGGCCGTGCCTATCGTGTCCGCCGAGAAGGGCCAGCCAGACTTCCGTTCGCACCAAGTCGCCACCAACGGCCTTACCCGCGTGCTCCAGCCCGGCTCCGCCCGCATGCGCGCCCGCTACGACGACGGCAGTCCGGCTTGGTTGGAAGCCGCGTCCGGCAAGGGCAAAGTCGTCTTCCTCGCGCATCGTTGCGGCCTGACCTACACGCAGCAAAAGGCCCGCGTGGCTGGCCAGCACCCCATCTTCGCGGACGCCGGGCGCGAGCCGCTCACCCAGCCGCTCCTCGAGGCAAAGGTGGAACGCGAACTCATCGTGTCTGACCCGGTCGTGATGGCTTCGCCGATGAGTTCCGCAGACGGCACGGTGATTCTCCTGCACAACATGCAGCCCACGCCACGCCGCAACCTGCGCGTGAGCCTGCGCGAGCCAGCCGCGCCGCACAGCGTCGCGGCCTTCAGCGGCGGCGACTTGAAGCCGGTGCCGTTCGAGTTCCGCGATGGCCGGGTTTCGCTCGTGCTGCCGGAGCTGGCCGCCGAGCAGTTGATTCTCGTGCGCCGCAAGCCTGCGCCCGCCGACGCGCGGCTCGCCGAGCTGTGCGCGCGGACCGAGTTGCAATTGAAGTCGGCCGATGCCGCCGCGCTCGCCGCTGGTGCCTGGGTGGCTGGCTTTCAACCCGACTGGAAGCTGGGCGACGCGCTACTGCCACTGCTCACGCACGCCCGTTGGGAAGTGCGGCGCGCGGCGGCGGAAGCGCTCGGGCGAATCGGCCACGCAGCTGCCGCCGGCTCGTTGCGCGTGGCGCTGAACCAGGAGAAGGACGCGCACGTCTTGGGCGATGCGCTGGTCGTGCTGGCCCGGCTGCGGCACGCAGACACGGCCTCGCTGTGCGCACGGCAGGTGGCTCACCGCGACGCCTTTGTCCGGCGTAGCACTCTGGATGCATGGCGCGAGTTGGCGGTGCGCTCGACCAGTGACGGGGCAAACCTTCCTTCGCTCGACGCGCAGTTTGCTCCGCTGGCTGCCGAGGCCGCGTTGCGCGCGCTGGGCGACGTGGACCTGCGCGTCCGTCGCGCAGCGGTGGCGCTGCTGGCGCTCGTGGCTCCTGAACGCACGGCGGAACTCGCGGTGGCCAACGCTGAAACCAGCACCGACACCACGCTGCGGGCTGATTGGGCTGCCGCTGTCTCGGGCAGCGATGTGGCATTCAACGCGTGGCTGAAAAATGGAAAGCGCGGTGGGAATGATTTTCTGCTCGCCCTCGCCGGCAGCCGCGTCGCGCCGGAACTGGCGGCGGCGCTGGCCGGCTTGGCGGGGAAACTAGAGCCGGCGCAAGTCACCACCTTCGCCCGCGCGGTGGAGCGCCAGCGGAATCCCGCGCTGGCCCGCAGCCTCTTCCAAGCGCGCCAGACGCTGCCGCCGGCGTTGCTGGCTCACCTGCCCACCATTCTCGAGCACATCTTCGAGGCCCGCCTCGGCAACTCACTGGCGGATTGGGAGCAGTGGTTGAAGGCGGGCGGCTGAATTCCTACTTCAAGTCGTTCAGCAAGTCCTCAACGGCTTTGTCCTTTTTCTTCGCGGCAGGGTCGAGGGCGGCAAGGCGCTCGGAGTGGAAGCGGACGTGGCCCCAGAGTTCCGGGTGCAGCTCGGCTTCGCTCGGCGCGTCGGCAGTGATCTGCGTGGCTTTGTTCGCCCAATACTCGCGGCGTAAAACTTCCGTGCCATCGGGGCCGCTGACGAGGATGCCCCAGTCCATTTTCAGGCGCAGGCCAGGGGTGATCTTCAGGCCAAGCGCGGCGAGCGGGACGGCGGCTTCGAGCGTGTAGTGGTTGGGGTTGTCGTCAACGACGAGGCGCACGGAGGCGAGCTTCACCACGCGGTCGAATGTGGCGGAATGCACCGGGCTGACCACCTGCCACGCCTTGTCCGGCGGCGTGCCGGGCACGACGGCGTGGTAGAGGACGGCGGCGGGCTTCTCGCCCATGAGGGTGAGCAACAGGCGTTGGTCGCCGGGTGCGGGGGCTTTGCGGTCAGCGGGCGCAGCCGGGTCAGCGGCGATTTGCAGGTCCACGCTCGCGCCGGTTTTGAAGAGCCGATCCCACTGCTGGCCTTGGTTTTTCAACGGGCCGCGCCGCGAGACTTCGTAGGCGCGGTAGAGATTTTGCTCGTCGTAGCCGAGGCGGAACTTCGCGTCGCGGTCCAATTCGGCGCTGACCGGGCCCCAGTCGTTGAGCCGGCCGTCGAGCTTGGGCGCGGACATGAGGTAGGCGTCGAGCACGGGCGCGCGGGCGTAGAGGACGCGCGCTTCGCGGCTGCGTTCCCAAGCCTGCGTGGCGGCCAGTTCCTTCGTGCCGAGGGTGAGCGCGCCGCCGAAGCGCTTGAAGCGGTCCAAGCCGCTGACCTCGACGACGCTGGCATGGTTGTGGCCGGCGACGGCGTAATACTTATTGTCCGCCGTGCGCGTGAAGTAGCCATGGAAGTGCTCCTGGCCGGGCGTGATGTCGTCCATGCGCATCCCGCGCGCGTTGTTCGTGCCGCTCCAGGGCAACGCCTTCGAGTCGCGCAGGTCGCGGAAGATTTGCCCGGCGAAGAGGCCGTCGGCGGTCATGATGTTCCAGACGCCGACGTTCGAGTTGAAGACGAGGAACTCGCCGAGGTCGCCGGCGTGCGCGGTGGCGTGGCCGGCGAAGCCGAACTGGCAGACGATTTGCGCCGGGTGCCAGGGCTTGGCGCGGGTGATGGCTTGGACGCCGGCACCCTCGGTCTGGTAGGTCCAGAGCACTTTGCCGTCGGGCCGCTGCACGGCGCAGGCGTGTTTGGTGGCGTCGTCCTCGAAGTGGTAGAAGTTGCCGTCGTTGAGGCGCAGCGCGACGCCGTCCCAGAGGCCGGGCAAGTCCGCGCGTTCGTAGAGGGGCACGCCGTCAGGGCGGGTCGTCTTCACGCGGAAGCCGACGGTGCCCATCTGCACGCCGAGTTGGGAATCGAAGACCACGCGGGCCTGCTTGGGCTTGGGCCAGAGCTGGACTTCCTCGGGCTGGACCGTTTCGTCACCATTCAAGTCGCTCCACGCGCAGAGATAATCCATCAGCACCTTGCCGCCGAAGGCCTTCACGAGGCGCGGCTCGAGGATGGGTTTGAAATAGCCGGCGATGCCGACGGCCGCGACGAGCCGGGCGCGGTCGCCTTCGTGCAGGTAGACGACGCCGCAGTTCTGGGACGGTCCGTGGCCGCCGGGCCGCGTGTTCACGAGGTAAAGATGTTTGCCGACTCGGATGGGCGAATCGCTCGCGCCGTCGCCGTCGAGAGAGAGCAGGTTCTTCAAGCGCGACTTGCCGCTGGCCCAGTCCAGCTCGAACTCCAGCGGGCCGTAGAACAAACGCTGCTTGTCTCCGGGGTCGAGCTGGCCGCCGCCGCCGTAGTCCGTGGGGCCGAGGAACTCCTTCTGAAACTTCCCGTCGGCGCTCCAGAGACTCACGCGCTTGGGCCAGTAATTCCAATCCACCGCCCAGACCTGCCCGCGCCCGTCCACGGCGAGCGCGCTGATGTGCTCCATGCGCTGCTGGTTCCAGAGGCCGCGCTGGTAGCCGCCGGGCTCGCCGATGGTGCGGAGGAATTTCCCGGCGCGGTCATAGACGCGGATGTTCTTGCGGTCCTTGGCAGCATCGAAGACGAAGCAGTTGCCCGCCGTGTCGCAGGCGAGGGCGGTGGGGTTGGTGAGGTCGCTGGCGAGCACCTGATGCTGGCCGGCGGCGAGGTCCACCTTCACGAGCTTGCCGGCGGAAATGGCGAAGAGGTCGCCGCGCGCGTTGGCGGCAAGCGTGTTGCCGGGCGCGCCGCCGCCGGTGGGATTGCCGGCTTTGGGCAAGGGGACTTCCTTCACGATTTTGCCGGTGGTGGCGTCGAGCACTTCGAGGCGCTCGGTGACGAGCGGGTTCACGGGGGGTTCACCGCCGAGATATTTGAGCGGTGCGACGCCATAGACGCGGCAACGCTTGAGGTCGAGCGTCTGGCCGCCCTGGTCCTGCCGCACACCGCTCGGGTAATGGGCCTTGGTGTCCCATTGCTTCACCACGCGCAGGCGCACGGCGCGCGTGCTCACCTCGCGGCCAAAGTCCACGTAACCGTCCACGTAGCGTGAGTGGGAAGTGTGCGTCGGGTCGGGCTGGTAGTAATTGCGGAGCGGCTGGTGGTAAGTGCCGACCTGCTCCCAGCCCACGCTCGACGCGATGTCCACGGGCGCGCCAGCGGGGCCGGTGAAGACATCCACCTCCGTCACTGCGCCATCAATCTCCTTCAGCGCCAAGCCACGCAGCGACTGCGCGGCCTTCCACTCCAGCGCGTAGATGGCCGGGTCCGCGACGCTCAACGGGTCCGTGCGCTGGGCGTCCCAGGTGCCGTCGGGCGCGACCTTGCCGCTGCTCACACGCACGGTGGCGGTGGAGAAAAGGTTTTCGAAGCGGCGGTTCAGCAACTTCATGCCCTCGACGCGGCGCATCCATAAATCATCGTCCGCGCCGGCGAACCCGCCCTTGCCCTTCTTCGCGTTCGACTCGATGGCGTCGAGCGACGGCGCGCCTTTCTTCTCCTCCACGTCGGCGAGCAAATCATCCGCCGCGCCCGCGCCGCCCTTGGTGAAGGTCATCCGCAACGCGCGTGTGCTGGTGCCAGCGGGCAGCGCGAGGACGGCCCACGCGCTCTTGTCCGTGAGCGGGACGGCCTGCCAGTCGGCGCGCTCGTTGGGGCGCGGCGGATAGGGCGCGCCGGGCTTGAGCACGCTGATTTGGAACTGAACTTTGTCCTCCTTCGGCGGCGGCGGGAACACGAGCGAGCCGATGGACACAGGCTTCGTGAACGCGATGACGATGTGCTGCTGGCGGTCGGGATTCTTCGTTGTCTCCAGCCAAAGGAGGCCGTTGCCGGGCGACTGGCCCGGCGGCGTGTCCTTGAGGCGCAGGAGGCGGAGCGTGTCGT
>JBJTAU010000180.1:0-3399 GCA_046090965.1 Limisphaerales bacterium
GTTGTGTCCTTGAGCGTGACGAGGTTGAACGCGTTCACGTCGTAGCCGTCGGCCTCGCTTACATCGGCGACGAGCTTCCAGCCTTCCTCCTCCTCGCCGAGCCGCAGCAAATCTTGCGCGAGCTGGAACTTCGCCGGGAGATGGTTGCGGTCGAACTTCAGCGCGAGCCGCTGATACGCCGCGCCTTCCTTGAAGCGATACTTCTGCGACAGCTTGCGCCCGATGAGCTGGTCCACCGCCGGGTTGTTCGTGTAATGGCGGAGCGCGTCGGCGCGGAACTGCTTTTCCTTCGCCGGGTCGTTCCGCAAGTGCGCCATCACCGCACGATAAGCCCACGCCTCGGGCTGGTTCACGTTCACGGCGAGGACTTCTTTCAGGAGCTTCTCGGCCTCCTCGTAGTCCTCCGCGTCCACGAGGTGGTCCACCAGCAGCAAGCGCGACGGGATGTGCTGTTCGTTGACCTCCATCGCGCGTTCGAGCGCGCGCAGCGCCTGCGGTCGCGAGCCGCCCATCAGCGACCGCGCGAGGCCAAACTGCAAGTCCGCGTCCACCTTGAACCGCCTCAGCGCCTCCTGAAATATCTTCGCCGCGAGCGCGAAGTCGCCCTTGTCGAGCGCGAGCTGGCCGGTGGCGAGGTAAATGACGCGCAAGTCTGGCGCGGCCTTCTTCCCCGGTTCGAACAGGCGGTCGAGCACCATCTTCGGATCCGCGCCGAGGAGAAGCGCGGCGCGGCCGAGTGCAGTGACGTTCGCCGGGTCGCGGTAAGCCCACGTGCGCGAACCGGCCAGGCGATTGATTTCATCGAGCAAGTCCTTCGCTTCGTCGGGCAGGCCGTTGAACAGCTTCACGTCCCGGCCCACGAGTCGGAGCCGGATGCTCGACGAGTGCGGGTAGCGGGACAGCGCGTTGGTGAGCGCGGTGTGGGCCTGCGTGTATTGCCCGACCGCCATGTGCGCCTGCACGAGCAGGATGCGCCAGTCCTCGCTGCCTTCCTCGTCCTTCGCGCCTTTCTCGGCGGCGCGGATGGCTTCGGGATACTGGCCGGTCAGGAGGAGTTTTCGCGCGTCATCGAGATCGTCCGCGCGGGCGGGCAGGGCGAGCCAGCCGACTAGCAACGCGAGGAGAAAAACGGGCACGCGCTCTCTGACGGAGCGGGCGATGCGGCGCTTCAGGATTTGGCCGGCAGGCGACACGAGGTTGCGTTCACGCCCAGCATAGAAGGCGGCGCAGCGACTGCAACGCGGCACCAGTGAAACTCCCGCGCAAAGTTTTCTCAACCGGGGGCAGCGTTCACCTCACGCCACGGGAGCGGGTGGAAGTGGAACTTGGCCGGGTGTCGGGCGTCTGCGTCCAACTCGACGGTCAGCCAGCCGCCATCCTTGAGGAGTTGGATGCCGGTCAGGGCAGGGCAGAGCCGCACGTTGAATGGACGCCAGCGTTTCGCCTCGTTAAGCGCGGTGCTCATGCGGCGCACACTGACGCCTAGAAACGGAATCGTTGGCATGCCAGAGAGCATGCGTCCGGTGCGAAGGATCAGCGGAGAGTGCAAATGCCCGATGACCGTGGCCTCGACTTGGGAAAGGCGGTCCCTGACTTCACGAACGCGCGCCAGGAAGGGCAGGGCGGTTGGATCGTGACAAAACAAGAGCACGCGCTGATGGGGGGTGAGGCGGGCCAAAGCGACGCGGATTTCTTCCAAGTGCGCCGACCGCAGTGATTCCCACTCCGCGCGTTCATCCGGCAGCATCTCGCGCTCGTAGATGGGAAGAGCCAGCAAGGTAGAGGTTACGCCCATGAAGACGTAACTGCCCCATTCGTGCTGCCAGAATGGGGCCAGCCCAAGACCGGTTGTCGTGCGTGGCCAACTCGCCAGCCGCAAGCCGCCGTGCCCGCCGACCAAGCTCATCTTGCCCAGTTCATGGTCTCCGATGGTGGCGTGCAATCGATGCCCGAATCGGGAGCGCAGTCCAGTCAGACACTCCGCCGCACTGGCGAAGGAGGCGTCGTCGCTTACGCCGACGAAGCGCGAGTCCGCGCTGTAGTCGCCATTGGCAAACGCGAGGTCCGGCGCGCCGCAGCGCCGGAGGAATTCCTGCAGGAAACGTCCGTTGCCCAGCGGATCGCGAAGCCAGACCAGCCCACGGTAGGCGCGCAAGCATTGGAGGCCGAGCCAGCTGTCCGCGCAGGCAAGTTCAAAGCCCGTCCGCCCACGTTCGGCCACAGCGGCATGGTGCAGGTCACTGACGATGAGCACGGTGGCCGTCCCGGACATGCTGGGAGTCTGTCACTGGGATGCAGATAAGGGCAATACCGGTCTCCCGACTATCAAACTGCACCGGGCCGAATCACACACGTGAGCCGCAGCTTTTGGCTGCATAGGGAACATCCAACAGGGAGGCGTTCCGACGCGGAACCCATAGAAATGCGATGCCCACCACCGCATATAACACACATTGTAGGCTTAAAATGCTTGCTCGCCATTTTCCGCCTTAATTAAGTCCTTACCGATGGGACCAGCCGAATCTTCCAGGGCGATCTCCTTGATTCAGGAACGGCCAATAAACGAATGCCGACTTGCCGATGACGCTGGTCTGGCTGAAATCCCCCCAAGCCCGGGAATCAAGGCTGTTCATGGTGTTGTCGCCCATCACCATGTAGTGCTTCGGGCGGACTTGAAAAGTTTCCCGCTCGTTGCTGAACAACGGTGCCAGTCCGCCTTTCTGGTTTTGGTTGGCGACGGTTTCATTGACGTGCCCGGAGAATTCGCTGTCCTGGGGTGGGCCGGTGAGATGATAGACGTTTTCGAAGCGCGGCGTGCCGGCGTCCAGGCGCTGGCCGTTGATCCGCAAATGCCGATCGTCGCCAATCTGAACCCGCTCGCCACCCAGGGCGACCATCCGCTTGATGTAAAACTGATCTTGCGGCAAGCCGGAGATGCCTTTGGTCTCAAACACGATGATTTCGCCGCGCTCGGGCGGACGGAAGTTGTAGGTCAGTCGGTCTACGAACAAATGGTCGCCGCTGATTACCTTCAACTTGATGATATCCTCGCCCTGACGGAAGCGCTGGCCAGGAAACAGTCCGGAGCGATGCGCATTGCCACCGAATAATTGATCTGGAGGGAACCACACCGTGTAGGTCCGACTGCCCACTTGGAAGCGCTGCTTCTTCACGATGAGCGGAATCACTGTCTTCGGTGATTCGACTTCACGCAGTTCCCCATCTTCCTCGCAGACGACGTGGAAATACGACACGCCCCGCAACCACGAGTCCACGAACGCGCTGATTCCCGTCGGAAACTTCACATCCTCGCGGCCACGGACGTTCTCGTGCGGGATGCCGGCGAGCGTCGGCGGCCTCGATCCGGTGGGAGTCGTGAACGTCGGGTGAAAAGACGTC
>JBJTAU010000181.1:0-7772 GCA_046090965.1 Limisphaerales bacterium
AAAAGCCGGAAGCTGGACGATTGCCCCGCCCTTTAGAGCGGACTCGTGCGAGCAGAGGCCCACGCAGGTCCAGTTGGCGGACTGCACGGCGTTCGGAAACGGATCACGTTTTTCGACCAGCGCCATCGCGAACTCATGCGCGAGGTGCGGATGGCTGCCACCGTGGCCGCTGCCCTGCGTGAAGCTCAGGTGCGTCTTCTTGCTGGAATCGTAAACGCCGTGGGTCGTGTATTTGGCAATGCTCCGGGGCAAGCGCTTGGCAAAGTCAGGGCACTTCTGGAAGCTGGGGATCTTCGGTTCAGGCTTCTTGGCCGTGTGAATCACTAGCGGCTCGTGCTCACTGAGCGGCCCCTCCACGGACCTCTTGTCGCCATACACATCAATGCTCTCGCGATACTGCCGCGCGGTGTCGAAGAGGCTGCGGATGATGCGCGCGGCGACGTCGCTGTCCTTGAACTTGATGTGCGCGGTCTCGACGGCAAAGGGCGAGCCGTAGCACTTGATGAGTTCCTTGCGAATGGTGCCGGAGCCGAAGCAGCTCACGTATTCCGCCGGCTTGCCGACGAGTCCCGCGACGGGGCCGACGCAATGCGTGGCATACCACATCGGCGGGAGGCCGGGCCAGTAGTTGGGCCAGCCGTCCATGTCCTGCTGGTGCGAAGCCTGCACGAACTGGAGCTTGCCGAGCTCGCCCTTGTCGAGCAGCTCCTTCATGAAGAGATACTCGCGGGCATACACGACCGTCTCCATCATCATGTATTTGAGGCCGGTCTTCTTGACCAGGTCCACGATCTTCTTGCAGTCGGCGATGTTCGTGGCCATCGGCACGGTGCAGGCGACGTGCTTGCCGGCCTTAAGAGCGGCGATGGACATCCACGCGTGGTCGGGGATGGGCGAATTGATGTGGACGACGTCCACGTTCTTGTCCTTGAGCAGCGCGGCGAAATCCTGATACCGCACGTCCACACCGAAGTAGTCACCGACGGCGTTGAGCTTGTCTTCGTTGCGCTGGCAGATGGCGTAGCAGGTGGCGTGGGGATGCTTCTGCCACAGGGGGATGAATTCCGCACCGAAACCGAGTCCGACAATGGCGACGTTGATTTTCTTGCTCATGGAGATTGGCTGTTAACGATGTGCGGGGCGCACGATGCCCGCGCCGCCCGCGTCCAGCCATGAGTTCCTGCGCATTTCTTTTGAAAGTTTTCGCCGGGCGGGGACGCAAAAAGCCCGTCCACACCTGAATTTTCGCAACGGCAACGCGGCGAATCAAACCGTTCCCCTATCTATGCGTCAACGGAAATTTCCCCGCGGAAGGGAGGATTCACCCGGCTGCGTTCGCCTCAGGCGGACTGAACCACGGGGGCCGCCGGGGCGGTGGCCACGAGGCGCGGGGGGCGGTTGATGACCTCGCGGTCAATCACGCCGTCCTTCATGTGGACGACGCGCTGGGCGCGCTCGGCGACTTCGTTGCCGTGGGTGACGAGGACGATGGTTTTGCCCTCGGCGTTGAGGCGGTCGAAGGTATCGAGGATTTCGAGGCCGGTCTGGGAGTCGAGGTTGCCGGTCGGTTCGTCGGCGAGGATGAGGAGCGGGTCGTTGACCAGCGAGCGGGCGATGGCGACGCGCTGCTGCTGGCCGCCGGAGAGTTGCTTGGGCCGGTGGTCGAGGCGCTCGGCCAGCCCGACCAGCTTCGCGAGGCGCTCACAATGTTCGAGGCAGGTGGAGAGGTCGCGGCCCTGATAGAAGAGGGGAACGTGGATGTTCTCGATGACGGTGAGCTGCTGGATGAGGTTGTAGCTCTGGAACACGAAGCCCAGTGTGCGGCCGCGAAAGGCGGAAAGCGCGTCGTCATCCATCGTCGCGACGTCCATGCCGCCGAGGAAATACTTACCGCCACTGGGCCGGTCGAGGCAGCCGAGGACGTTGAGCAGGGTGGATTTGCCGGAGCCGGAGGCACCCATGATGGCGACGTATTCGCCGGGCTGGATGGTGAGGTTCACGCCGCGCAGGGCGCGGACCTCGACATCGCCCATGCGGTAAACCTTTTCCAGCTTCTCGATGCGGATGATCGCGCGGTCGCTCATGGAGCGGTGGAACTACGGGCGGGCTTCTCGGTGGCGGACGGTTTGTCCGGGCGCGGGGTGGAACTGGTGGGCTTGGCGCTGTTGCTGCCGCCCGACTGGCGGACGCCGGGGGGCAAGGCGGAATCCTTGGGAACCTTCGTGGCGGGTGGAGCCTGGGGCGGGAGTGTGGGCAGCGGCCGGTTGGTGCCATCCTCCTCCCGGTTCAGCACGGAGCCGTCGAGCGAGATGGTGTCGCTGTTGGCAAGGGCGGAGAGCAGCACCTGGTCGCTCTCGGCTTGGCCTTTGCGGATCTCGATCATGCGGTCGTTGAAGAGGACCACCTCGACGGGCACGGGCACGTCCTGCTCGCCGCGCGTCACGAAGCAGACCTGGCGGCCCTTGACGGTGGTGACGGCTTGGATGGGCACGGTGAGAACTGCGGGCAGGTTGGTGACCACGACCTCGGCGCGGCCCGAGACGCCGGGCTTGATGTCCTGGAGCGATTCGCTGATCCACACCTCGGTGGAATAGACCTTCATGTTGGGGTTGTAGTAGCGGCTGGCGGTGTCGGGCAGCACGGCGACTTTTTTCACGACGCCGGTGAACTGCTTGTCGGGCAGGGAGTCAATCGTGACGTAGGCGCCGAGGCCGGGTTTGACCTGCCGGACGTGCGACTCGTGGACCTTGATCTCGATCATCATCTGCGTCACGTCGGGGAGTTTGATGAGGTCCTGCTTCTGGCGGATGCTCGCGCCCTGCTCGATGAGGACGCCGCTGGAGATGGAGCTGCCGGTGGCATAGACGACGAGGCCTTCCTGCGGCGCGTAAATCTTGGTGAGCTCGAGCTGCTTCTTCATCTCGGCGAGGCGGTCGCGCTGAAGCTCGAAGCTGTTGAGCTTCGCCGTCACGTCGGCCTCGTAGGACTTGATGGTGGAGGCGGCTTTCTGCCGGGCCTGCACGAGCGTGAGCTTGGCGGTGTCCACGGCGGCCTCCAACTGCCGGACGGACTTGGGGTAGGTGTATTTGGTGGCGAGGCGCAGCTCCTCGTCCGCCTGGGCGATGGTGATCTCCTGCCGCTTCATCGTGAGCGTGTCGGCTTTCAACTCGTCCTTGGTCGCGTAGCCCTTGGCTTCGAGCAGCTTGGTCCAGTTGAGCCGGTCCTGCGCGCGCTGCATCTCCTCCTGCGCGATGGTGATGCGGGCCTCGATGGCGCGACGGGTCTGGGGCCAGTCGCCCTCCTTGTATTTCTCGAGGTCCGAGATGGCGAACTCGACCTTGAGCTGCGCGTCCTTCACGGTGGCATCCATCGTGAGCTTCTGGATTTCCAAGTCCTCCTTCGCCTTGGTGTAGGCGCCGTCGGCGTTCTGCACCGTGACCTCTTGGTTGGCGATCTTCTCCTTCAAGCCGGAGGAATCCAGCTCCACCAGCAGGTCGCCCTGCTTCACGGTGGTGCCCTCGGGCACGACGCTGACGATGGTGGTGGCCCCCTCCAGTTCGTTGCGGATGATCAGCTCCTGCACCGCGCGCAACGTGCCGCCCTCGACGAGGGACACGAGAAAATCGCCGCGCTTGACGGAGTACTAGCTGTTCGCCTGCGCGACCGGCTTGCGGCCGCGCAGGGCGATGGCCACGCTGGCGAGGACGGCGAGCAGGAACAACAGCAGCCACACGGGCCGCTGGCGGATGAATTGCAGGAGTCGGGTCATCGTTCGGTGCCAAAAATCTTTTCCGGCGGCGCGACGGCATCGTCGGTGCCGTCGGGCTTGCGCTTGGGCGGCGGCGGGGTTGCGGCGGGGAGCGCCGGCGCGCGGAGCCACCACTTGTCGCCGTCGGTCTTCAACGCGCCCACGTCCACGAGGAACTTCAGGCGCGCGGCGAGGTAGTCCACCTGCACCTGCGTCACGGCGTTCTGCGCCTGCACTTGCGCGGTCTGCGCCTCGAGCTGGTCGCGGATTTGCGAGCGTCCGGCCTGGAGCAGCGTGCTGGAGGCGTCCACGCGCTGGTTGGCCAGGGCGAGGGCGTTGGTCTGGATGACGTAGGTCTCCTGGAGCTGGTCGAGATTGCGCAGGCCCTGCCGCACGGCATCGCGGCTGGTGTCCAGCGTGAGCGCGAGCGACCGCAGCGCGCGCTCGAAGCTGATGAGCGTGGTGCGGTAGGCGTTGCGCTGGAGCAAGCGGTCGAAGGGCAGGTCCAGTTGCAGCCCGGCATTGGCGGTGTATTGGCCCACGTCGAACTTCGAGTAGTTGACCGCGTCGTTGGCCAGCGACACACCGGAGACGAAGGTCAGGTTCGCCTTCAGCCGGTCGGCGGCGACGACGATCTTGCGCTTGCTGTCCTCGAAGCGGTCAATCTCGTTGAGGATGTCCAGCTTGTGCTCGACGGCGGCGGCAAACGCGGCCGCCTCGCTGGTGGCCACGGCCAGCAGGCCGGTCTGCTTCAGGTCGTCCAGCACCGCGTCGTCGAGCGCAAGGTCCACGCCCAGCGGCAGGCCGAGCGTGATCTTGAACGTGTCCAGCGCGGTCTGATAGGCCTCCACCGAGCTGATGTAGACGCTCTTGCCCTTGAGTTCCTCCTGCCGCGCCTGATCCACCTCGAAGCGGGCGCGACGGTCGGCCTTCCACTGCGCCTCGAGCAGTTCGCGGATGGTCACGAGCTTGGTGTAGTTGTTGTAGGCGTTGCGCACCGTGTCCTTGCGCTGGAGCAGCCGGTAGTAGGTCGTGACGATGTCCACGGCGAAGGTCTGCTGAAACAGCGCGAAGCCCCGCAGGTCGTAAATCACCTCGCGCTCCGCCTGCCGCAGCGTTTCCGCCACCACGTCCGCGCCCGCGCCGCGCAGGAGCGGCTGCGTGAAGTTCAGCGACATGACCGTCGTGACCGACCGGCGCGGGTCACCGGTGAAGTAACGCAGCATGTCATTGGCGAGCGTGGCGCTGACGGTGCCGCCGCTCTGGAGGAGCTGCGAGAAGCCGAGGCGCCCGTTGCCGTCCACGCGCCCGTCGCCATCGCGCTCGCGCACAACGCCCGTGCCGAGGGTGGCGAAGGGGCGCTTCGCGAACTCATGCCGCTCGCCCGTGAGCGTGAGCGCGGCGAGGTAGAGCGTCTCCTTGCGGAACTGGTATTGCCGGTTATGCGCGACCGCGAGCCTGAGCGCTGCATCGAGCGTGATGACCTGCCGGCCGGCGCCACCTTGGCGATCGCCCAGCAGTTCCTCCCAGCGGATGTCCTTCGGGTCACGCCGCGAGTAGGGCGTGTCAACCGTGAAGGCGTTCGTCTGGCCGAAGAGCAACTGCTCCTTGCGGCCGAGCAAGCCGTAAATATCCCGGTCCGCCTGCGCGTGGTAATGCTGCTTCGAGCACCCGGCCAGCAGGAGCCCGGCCAGCAGGAGCAACGCTTCCACGCGCCTCCATCCGCGAGACGGCACTGCCTCCATCCCGCGCCGCGGCGCGCTCTTCACGCGGTGATAGGGTCCGGCTTGGGCGACCAAAACGTTGCTGGTTGAATACAAAGGCGGGGGATAGACGCGGGCATCAGGGGTGGGTTTCAACTCAATGTCAGCCACGCGTCGGCGACCACGCGTTTGCCCCGGAATTCCCAAGTTTTGACTTTTGTTCGAGGCCGAGTTGTGGCATAAGGCCATCCGTCTTTTCGATGGCAACCGGGTTTTGCAGCCTTGGCCGGGTCGAGGCGACATTATGACAGTCTTGTCTGTAGTCGTCTGCGCAGCGACCGGCTTTCTGGTGGCTTGGGCTCTGATCCCGGTCATCTTGGAGGTCTGCCGCCGGGCCCGAGGCGAACGCCGCGACTTTTGTTTCCATCACACGGAGAAGGCCCCGGTCCCGCGTTTTGGCGGCATCGCCTTGGCAGGAGGTTTTACCGCCGTGGTCCTGGCCGCCTTCTATTTCTCCGAGGGGGGCGTTTCCCGCGAGATGCTGACAGTGCTGGGCTGTTCGCTGGCCATGTTCGGGCTGGGCGTTTTGGACGACCTGCGCCCGATCGGAGCGCGGATGAAACTGCTGGGGCAGATCGCCATCGCCGGGGTGATGGCGATGGGCGGCTCCAGCATCGAAGTGGTGACCAACCCGTTCACGGGCATCGGATACAACATCGGCCTGTGGGGTGTGGTGGCAACCGTGCTCTGGCTGGTGGCGCTGACCAACCTGATCAACATCATTGACGGGATTGACGGGCTGGCGGGCGGGATCAGCCTCATGTTGATGGTGCTGCTGGTTCACGCCAGTCTGGGCGGTTCCTCGTTTCTCCTGCTGCTCGCCGTGGGCATGATCGGAGCTCTGGTGGGGTTCCTCTATTTCAATTTCCCGCCGGCACGCATCTACATGGGCGATGGCGGGGCCTACTTCCTCGGGTTCCTGATCGGTGGACTGACCTTGGTGACCTCCCAGAAAGGCACCGTGGCTGCCGCTTTGGTAGCCCCGGTCTTCGCCTTGGCGCTGCCAATCTTGGATGTGGGGCTGGCCATTGTCCGCCGCGGAATCAAAGGTCTGCCAGTGTTCCGGCCGGACCGGCGGCACATCCACCATCGCCTGGTGGAGTTCGGCTTTTCGCACCGGCGCACCCTCCTCACGCTTTACGTGCTCTCCACCCTGTTTCTGCTGATGGCCTTCGGCGTCTTCTGGTCGCAGGGCCGGTTGGTGCCCCTGTTTCTGGGCCTGTCGTTTCTCGTCGTCATCTACGTCGTCCACTCCTTCGGGTTGGTCTCCTCCAAATACTCCCTCCGCACGTTCTGGCGGGACATGCAAAGCATCCGCCGGGAAACCCGCTACACCATGCTGCTGGCCCAGTGGCTTGAAATGGAGGCGGAACGCTGCCAGTCCCCATGCGAACTCTGGGAGAACTTCGTCTTCTTCGCCAACAAACTCGAACTGGCCGAAGTCAAACTCTGCCTGCGCGGCGGCCAGCTAGTCTGGCAAGCCCCAGTCCAACCCCCTGCGACGGCGGAGATGGAACGCAAGCATCACGACTTCCACGGCTCGACCATCACCGGCATCGAACTGGCCGTGCGGAAAGGAGTCATGAGCCCAAAGCTCTTCGAAATGAAATCCGAACTGGCGGCGGAAGCCTGGTTCAAAGCCGCCACAAGGTGGAAAGCGACCAACCGTGCTGACATCGAACTGGCGACCGACAGCCAGCGCTTGGTGGCGGTTCGGACCGTGGCAACTCGGGTCGTGGCCTAACCGAGTCGCCCATCGGCCGCCACCGTGAGCAATCAGTTGCTTGCAGTGGCCACGAACAAAGCTTGCACGACGACGGCGTGCCTTCCTAAAGTTGATCTCCTTGCGCGGCGGAGTAGCCAAGTGGTAAGGCAGGGCTCTGCAAAAGCCCCATTCGTCGGTTCGATTCCGACCTCCGCCTCCAATCCTCATTTCAGCCAATAGAATCAAGTGATTGGAGAACATTGACCTCCAATCACCCTGTAAAACAAAGGAATTCTAGGCTATTTCGCCACTTTGATCAATAAAGGCAAGGTAATGATCACCGTCGCGTTGACTGAAAACCTCAAAAGTGCTAGCAAAAGTGCTAGCGGATTCAAGGAAGTTCAAGGCTGTTTCCCCCTGTTCACCCGCGTCACAAACCTCAAAGAAAGCCTCAGGCTCCACAGTCCACTTCAACGCCTTCAAGTCGCTCATCGGTCTGGTTCAGCACGATTTTTCACTCGCCGCCCAGAATGCCCACTGCCGAGTTTTGATTCTC
>JBJTAU010000182.1:0-3814 GCA_046090965.1 Limisphaerales bacterium
AGCGCCTGGTTCATGTCGGTCCCAGGGTGGAAGATCAACTTGCTCATGGCGATTCCCTTGATGTTCTTCGTCTCGACATGATGACTTCCGGTGATGAGCAGGAACAGGAATTCTGTGTAGTTCGTGAGATCCCCTTCCATCTGCGCCGGGTCCATGCCGCCGTAAGGCTGCGCGACGTAGATCGTGGGAATGCCCAACGGCGGGAAGACATCGCGCGTCATGCGCTGCAGCGCGATCCACGCGCCCAGCGCGACGGCGACCACGCCGACGATGATCGAGAGCGGGCGGCGCAACGCGAGGCGGACAAGGTTCATGTCGAGGAGTGGGAGACTGGCGCGAGTGGAAGCGGCATTCAAGCCCCGGAGACATTTTGCTTTCCGAGCCTCCGCGATCGGGCAAGCTCCGCCGCCGATGATTCGGTTCGCCCCCATACTTGTCGCAACGCTCGGCTGCGCCGTGCTGCTCGCGGTGCCGCGTGCGCGGGCGGAGGACACGTTTGTCCGGCCCAGCATCATTGTGAACTGGTATGACTCGCCGGCGTTCCGGTTCCAGACCTACTCGGAGGCGCAGTTCGCCGACAGCGAGCCGCGGTTCAACCGCTGGATTCAGGCGGAGCGGTTCACGTTCAAGCCGTGGGAGCATCTGTGGCTGGGCGCGAACTACACCATCACGGAGAAGCTCGGCCTCAACCCCACGACCCACGCGGAGTTCGCGCAAGACGAGCATCGCCTCGAATTGGAAGCCCTCCCGCGCCTGACGCTCGGCACGAACGCCCGGCTCAACGGCCGCATCCGTGTCGAGCGCCGCTGGAAGGACCACGCGCCGGACGACTGGCGCTTCCGGATGCGCTGGGAACCGGCCTTGGACGTGCAAGGCTGCGGCCCGTTGCGCGAAGTCTTCGTCCAGGCGGAATACCTCCACGACCTGAGCCTCAACCGCTCCAGCGAGTGGCGCATCGTGCCGGCCGGCACCACCTGGCGCATCACCGAGCACCTCAACCTGCGCGTCTTCTACATGTGGGACACCGTGCGGGCGCGACCCGACTGGGCGGTGAGCCACATTCTCTACACCACCTGGCAATACAGCTTCCGCTGAACGCCCGCCGTGCTCGTCGCTGTAGAGCGCGTGCGCAATGCCGATCTGCTCAGGCACTGCTTCGCCTTGGCCCTCCCCTTGGCCTGCGCCAGCGCGGGGGCGGCTCATGCGCTGCGCCCGGCCTTCTGGTCGGGGGCGTAACGGGTCAAGGGCCGCTGGCTGGCGTAGCCGCAAACAACTCCTTACCGAGGCTCAAACCGCCGCCGACTCCGCGCAATGCTCCGCGCAGAAGGCCGTCACGCGCGCCTTGATTTGGTCCCGCACGCTCCGGGCGAAGGCCAGCTTCTCCTCCGGCGTGCCTTGCGCGCTGGACGGGTCAGGGAACGGCCAGTGCTGACGCTGCGCGACGCCGGGGAAGATGGGGCAGCGCTCCGCCGCCTCCGCATCGCAGACGGCCACGATGTGATGGAAGTGCTGCCCGGCCCGCAGCAGGTCATGCACGCTCTTGGTCTGATTGCCCGAGATGTCAATGCCCGCCTCGCGCATCACGGCCACGACGTTCGGGTTCAGCTTACCGGGTTCAAGGCCCGCACTGTGCGCCTCGAAGAACGCGGGGCAGAGCCGGTTGAGAAACGCCTCGGCCATCTGGCTCCGGGCGCTGTTGTGGATGCAGACAAACAGGACGCGTTGCTTCATAAGTTCAGCGGGTTCGGTTTCAACTAGGCTGGCTGGCAGTCCGCGCCCTTCGTGCAGCAGCCCTCCGCCTGCACGCAGCGACACGCGAGGATGGCACTGAGCGCCCCGAGCGCGGGCGCGACGAGATAGAGCCAGAGCTGGGAAAACTCGCCGGCCATGACGGCGGGGCCGAGCGAGCGCGCGGGGTTCATGGACGCGCCGCAAACCGGCCCGGCGAAGAGCGCCTCCAGCCCGATGACCGCGCCGACGGCGATGCCCGCCGTGATGCCCTTCTCCTTCGCGCCGGTGGAGACGTTGAGGATGATGGCCCCGGTCCCCGCGAAGACGAGGATGAACGTGCCCAGGAATTCGGCGCAGTATTTCTTCATAAGTTCGAGGCGATGCGAGCAGTTCCATGACCGCTACGCAAGCCCCCGGACAGACAAAACTCCCGCCATGTAGCGCGTGAGCGGTGACAATTCCGTGACCGGCAAGTGACAAACGGGTGACTTCGCGCCCGCGCCGGCCTACTGGCTCTTGAGCGAAGCCGGCGCGTAGCGGCCGTGACCCTTCACGCCGCCGAGGTCCAGGCTGAAGACGATGAACGACTCCACCTTGGGCGCGTCGCGCGTCACGCCGAAGAGGTTGACGAAATCAATGTGCGCGCGGGAACCCAAGCGCCACTGCGCGCTCGGCCCGATCATGTAGGTGATCTCCGGCAGGCTGCGCGAACCCTTCGCCGTCTCGTGGGCGAAGCGCATCTCCACGCCGCCGCTCAACTTCTGGTCAATGAACGTGTAGCTCACGCCCTGGCTCCAAGCCATCTCGGTGGCGCGGCCTTGCCCGGCCTCCTGCTCGTAAACCAAGTTCAAGCCCCAGTGCCAGCGCGGGGCGAGCTCCTCGCCCAGGAGCAACTTCACCTCCCACACGTCGCCGCCGCGCGCGGGGTCCACGAACGCCCACTCGGCGTAGAGCGTCGGGTTGAGGGGAATGACGCCCCAGTCGGCGAGGGCCCAGCGCAGCTCGACGGCCGTGCTCAACTGCCGCATCTGCCCCTTCTCGTTGCTGGTCCAATTCTCGTAGAGGTCGAGCTGGAAGCGCTTGGGCAGGCCGATCTCAATCTCCTCCTGGAAGCGGTGCGTCTGCGTGCCGTTGCGGCGGAAGCGCCCGCGCCACCATTGCTCGAAGCCCACTTCCCACGGCTGCTTCTGGATATAGACGCGCGTCGTCGGGAAGCGCCGGTGCTGCGTCCACTCGGGCTGCTGATACTCGCCCACCTTCAGCTCCTCGCTGGCCACGGGCACCATGGGGCCGAAGACGGTGATGTCGGGCAGGCGGATGGGGGCGTTGGTGGCGTCAGCGGCGCGCGTGGCGACGGCGGCGGCCAACAAGGTCAAGGCGACGGACAGGCGGGCAACTCGATTGAGCATGGGGGGAGTGTGGTGGAATGGCTAAAGGCTGGCGTTCGGTGGCTTGTGATTTGTTTGCGGCCGTTGCCATAAGGAACGGGGAACTCGGCGTCAAGCCGGGAAACCTTCGCGGTCAGCTCCGGCGCATCCCAGTTTCCAGCACACTGGGATGGCTCTCCCGCTCGGAGAGCGTCGGCGGCCGGAACGAAACTTTTGGGCGGACGTGCGCCGAGTTTTGCGATTCACTTCTCCTCAGATGGCCACGAAGAAAGTCAAAGCCGACCGCTGCGTGACGATGCTCAAGGCGCTGGCCGACGAGCATCGCTGGGACATCGTGCGGACGTTGCTGGTGGAGTCCTTGAGCGTCTCGCAGCTCGGCGAGCGGCTGGACATGGCGCAGCCGAACGTCTCCAAGCACCTCGCGGTGCTGCGCGCGGCGGGCATCGTCGTGACGGAGCGTGCGGGCAAGGAAGTGCGCGGCTCCATCGCGGAGGCGTTTCGTGCGGAGTTGAGCCGCAACAAGAACCGGCTGAACCTCGGGTGCTGTTCGTTCGATTTCAACGCGCCCCGGCGGTAGCGGCGGCAAAAAACCCTTGCGGTGGCGGAATGACGTATGCCTAACTAGGAATACGTTATGCCTAACCCTGTTCTCCTGCCCCACCGCGCCGAGCTACGGCTCGGCCTCGTTTCCACCC
>JBJTAU010000183.1:0-8480 GCA_046090965.1 Limisphaerales bacterium
CAGCAATAGGAGGGAGCGTTTCATGGCAACAGTTAAGCGATGATTTTCTTCACCACCTGGCCGAAATTGTCGGTGAGGCGGAAGTCACGACCGTTGTAGCGATATGTCAGCTTCTCGTGATTGAACCCGAGCAGCGCCAGCAGGGTCGCGTGGTAGTCGTGGATATGGATCTTGTCCTCGACGGAACGGGCTCCAAACTCATCGGTCGCGCCGTAAGTCGTGCCGCCCTTGACGCCACCACCGGCCAACCAATGCGAGAACGCGCGGTTGTTGTGGTCGCGGCCGGGGTCGCCGTTGCCGCCCTTGTCGTGTGTGGGCTTGCGGCCAAACTCGCCGCCCCAGATGACCAGCGTGCTGTCGAGCAGGCCGCGTTGTTCCAAATCCGTGAGCAGCGCGGCCGCCGGGCCGTCGATCTCCGTGGCCTTGGCGCGCAATCGGTCGTCGAGGTCGTTGTGATGATCCCAACTGCCGGCCCAGACCTGCACGAAGCGAACGCCGCGCTCGACGAGTCGGCGGGCGATGAGGAGTTGCTTGCCTTGGGCGCCGGTGCCGTATAGCGCGCGGATGTTCTCCGGCTCCTTGCTGATGTCAAAGGCGTCGGTGGCCGCCATCTGCATCTTGTAGGCCATCTCGAAGGACTCGATGCGCGCTTCGAGTTGGGCGTCCTTCTGGAGGTTCTGGCTGTGGATGGCGTTGAGTTGGTGGACGAGGTCCAGTTGCCGGCGCTGCTCTTTCTGCGTGAAGTAATTGTTGCGGATGTTCTCGATCATCTGCTCCACCGACTGCGCCTGGGTGTTGATGCTGGCGCCCTGAAAGACACCGGGGAGGAACGCGGACTGGTAGTTCTGCGCGCCGCCGGGTCCGCCGCCGCCGGGGCGCAGCGAGATGAAGCCCGGCATGTTTTGGTTCTCGGTGCCCAGGCCGTAGAGCGTCCATGCACCGAGCGAGGGCTTGGCGATGCGCAGGGAGCCGGTGTTCATGAAGACCGTCGCCACGTCGTGCGCCGGGATGTCCGTATGCAGCGAGCGGACCACGGCCATGCGGTCGATGTGCTGGCCGAGCTTGGGGAAGACGTCGCTGACCTCAATGCCCGACCGGCCTTGCTTGATGAACTTGAACGGCGAACCGAACGCCACGCCGCTGCCGCCGGGAATGCTTTTACCGTCGTATTTCGTGAGCATGGGTTTGGGATCCCAAGTGTCCACATGCGACGGCGCGCCGTTGGCGAAGATGTGGATGACGCGCTTGGCCTTGGCGGGGAAATGCGGCTGTTTTGGGGCGAGCGGGTTGAGGTCCGTGGCGGCGCGGGCCTCGTCGCCGAGCAACGCGGCCAGGCCCACCGCGCCCATGCCCATGCCGAAACGGCCGAGCCACTGGCGACGGGTGAGGAAGAAGTCCGGGAGCTGGGCTTGGTGTTCGAGTGGGTTCATACGATGGACAAGTCTTGCACGGTTGGACGCCAAACGCGAGCCAGAGGTTTCGTCAAGGCGGCTCGTAGATGGTCAGCCGCCGGTATCTGGCCTCCAAACTCAGCAGCGCGAGGCTCGTGCAATACACCCGGCCGATCTGGCGACCCTCGAAGTTGTCCGTCCACGCGCCATCGGGCGACTGGCCGACGACGAAATTCCGCTCGGCGTATTGGGTCGCGAGCGAGGCGTGAGGCTCGACGTAGTGCTGCAAGGCGAGCGTGTTGAAGAACACGGCATGGAACGGCCACGAGCCATTGGCGATGACCCGCGCAGTCGGATCGGCCTGCATCGTTTCCAGGAGGAAGGACGCGGCGGACGCTGCCGCCGGGACGTTCGGCTGGCCGCAAAGCCGCAGCCCGAGCAATCCCATGGCGGAGGTGGAGAAGTGGTTGCGAGGACTGCCAGGCTGCAGCAAGGAATCCGGCAGCCGATACATGTTCGGATTCGGTGGGATGTAGTAGTCCGTAACTTTCGGCGGAATCGGCACTTTCTCATAATGGCAATCGTAGCACATTCGGCCGTTCACAATCGCGACGGGGCGGCGGGTTTGAATGATTTTGAAGCGATTGGTTGTGCTCCACTTTTTACCTTCGGTTGCAGGTGCGATGAAGACCGGCTTCGGCCCGTAGTCGAACAGGCCATAGCCGGCCGCAAAGACATTCTTCAAATACTGCGCCGCCGCCTGGCCAGCGGCTGGTGGCACGGAGAACCCGGCCTTCGTTGCCGCGTGCAGTGCGAGGAGTTGCCACGTCGTCACCGGGACGTCGGAATCGGCGGCATCTGGCCGGTAGCGCCAACCGCCGATGTCGCCGGGCTGTAGCTTGCGCGCCGCCTGCGCCCGCAGAATGAACTGGTGGGCAAACGCCGCCTTGCGTCGGATGAGTTCCTCCTGTTCCGGGTCGGCGGAGCGCCGGAGCAGTTCACAGAGGAACAGTGTCGACACCGCATGGCCGTGCATCACTGATGCGTCCGCCGAGCCGAAGTAACCGTCCGCCGTCTGCCGGTCGGCGCGCAGCACGAAGTAGATCGCCCGGCGTAGCGCCACGCCCTCAGGTGTCTTGTCCTGCGGCGAGTGGCCTGCACCGATGAGCGAGAGTCCGGCGAGCGACGTCAGCGCGGTTTGATACTTGGCCCCCAGCCCCGCGTCCGCAATCGCTCCGCTGGGTTGCTGCTGCGAGAGGAGGAAGGCCGCGCCCGCCTGCACCGCCGTGTGCACCCGGTCCGCCCCCACGGAGGCGGGCGGAGCGGGCACCGGACCTTTAACCTCGGGTGCCGGAGCGGCCTGACAACACAGCGCCAACAGCGAAGCCGTTACTGCGGACAGGATGGCTTGGGCCGGGCTTCGCATGGTTTGGGAACGCCGGCAGCGTGCGAGCCGGCACGCGCACGGACAATCAGGTCTTGGCTGTATTTGCCTGGAAGCATCCGCCTTGGCAAGCTCCCCGCATGCCGACTCCCCGACTCGTCCTAGGCGGCTGCGCACTGTTCGCGATCGTCGCCGGGTTTGGTGCAGCGCCAGCGCATGGGCAGGGAAACTTCTACCAACTTGCCGACCTAGGACTGCTCGGGGCTCCAGGGGACAAACCGGCTGCCCTAAATCGCGCGGGCGTGGCCGTGGGCACACGCACGCCGCCGGGACGCGATACCTCGTTCAGTCGGGCTTTCATTTACACGAACGCGTTTCACGAGCTGGGACAGCCGGGTGTCCTGACGTTCGCGAGCGACTTGAACGAACTGGGCGACACTGTCGGTTGGAGCCGCCTCATCCAAGCCGGGGGTCAACAATTGGATCGCGCCGTCCTCTGGCAAAAGGGCCAGCAGATTCCGCTGGGCACGCTCGGCGGAGCCAACAGTCGTGCCTTTGCCCTGAACGAACGGGCGGACATTACCGGAGCGGCGCAGATAACCAACGGCGCGTTCCATGCCTTCCTCTACAAGCAGAACCAGATGGAGGATCTCGGCACGCTGGGCGGACGCAACAGTTTCGGCCACGCCGTCAACAGCGCCTTTGATGTCGCCGGCGTCGCGGAGACCGCGCAGCAGCTTCGCCATGCCTTTCTTTACACCGGCGGCAAGATGCGCGACCTCGGCACGCTCGGCGGCTTTCTGAGTCAGGCCAATGGCTTGAACGAAGCGGGCGACGTCGTGGGCTTCGCACAGAACACCGCCGGTCAGTCGCGTGCCTTCCTTTACACCAAGGGCAAGCTGGCCGACCTCGGCACGCTCGGCGGACCCGGTTCCTTCGCCAACGCGGTCAACAACCGCCAGCACGTCGTCGGCGCGGCGCAACTGCCAAACGGCGAGCATCGGGCCTTCCTCTGGCGCGACGGCAAGCTGTGGGACTTGAACCAATTCCTCCCGCCCAACTCCGGCTGGTTCCTGCTCGAAGCCACGGACATCAATGAGTCAGGGCAAATCCTTTGCCTCGCGCGCACGAAAAACGGCCAGCTCCGAGCGGTAATCGTCACGCCACCGGGCGTGGGCAAAAGCGTGCCGGGCGTGAAGTGATTCTCGCCTTTTCTCCTTTTCCACCTTCCGCCGCTGCGCATACTCGCCCGCCTTATGGACCGACTGCCTGGCTTCCGGGACTTCTACCCCGAACCGCTGCCGCCGACGAAGGACGAGTTGTGGAGCATGGACGCCCGCAACCATCTCTTCGACACTTGGCGCGCGGTCGCCCGTCGCTATGGCTTCCGCGAATACGACGGCCCGCCGCTGGAGCCGCTCGAGCTCTACACCAACAAGTCCGGCGAGGAAATCGTCGGCCAGCTCTTCAACTTCACCGACAAGGGCGAGCGCGCTGTCGCCATGCGCCCGGAGATGACGCCCACGCTCGCTCGTATGGCCGCCGCGCAGGAACGCGCCTACAAAAAACCCTTCAAGTGGTTCTCCATCCCGCAGCTCTTCCGCTACGAGAAGCAGCAGAAGGGCCGCAAGCGCGAACACTTCCAGCTCAACTGCGACATTCTCGGCGAAACCGACCGCGCCGCCGACGCCGAACTCATCGCGCTGCTCATTGACTCGTTGCGCGCGCTCGGCCTCACGAGCGCGGATTTCGTCGTGCGCCTCAGCAGCCGCAACGCGTGGTCGGATTTCTTCGCCGCCCGCTGTGCGGACGCGAGCAAGGCCTACGACTTCTTTCAGATCGTGGACAAGCTCGACCGCACGCGCCCCGAGGAAAGCTCTGCCAAGCTCGCCCCGCTCGGCTTCCAGCTCGAAGAAGTTCAGGCCTTCATCACGAGCGGCCAGCCCAACGCGGAACTCCAGCTCATCCTTGACCAGCTCGCCGCGCGCGGCCTGCGCGACTTCGTGCGCGTGGACTACGGCGTCATCCGCGGCCTGGCCTACTACACCGGCCCCGTCTTCGAGGCCTTCGACATCAAGGGCGAGTTCCGCGCCATCTGCGGCGGCGGGCGCTACGATCACCTCATCAAGCAAGTCAGCGGCGGCAAAGTGGATTTGCCCGCGCTCGGCTTCGGCATGGGCGACGTGGTGCTGCTGGAGCTGCTCAAATCGCGCGGCTTGCTCCCGGAGTTCACCGCCGGCCTCGCCGCCTACGTGCTGATCGAGGACGAGTCCTTGCGCGCCGATTCACTCCGCTTGGTTCAGCAACTCCGCGAAGCCGGCCTGCCCACCGAGTTCAGCCTCACTCCGGCGAAAGGCGACAAGCAGTTCAAGCGCGCGCTGGAGTTGAACGCCCTTCACACCATCCGCCTCGAACGCCAGCAGGACGGCTCGCTCCTCGCCAAGCTCAAGCACCTCAAGTCCCGCGAGGAATCTGCTATGTCGGCCGCCGATGCAGTGGCACGGTTGACCGTAGGTAGTGCCTCCTGAAACTCAGCTTGGAAACGCCCCGCTGCACCCCTATCTTCCGACGACTATGGGCCGCATCATCAGTTCCGTGACCGTCTCGAACTACTTGGAGCCGGACAAGACCATCCGCTGTGACGCGTTGGTGGACACGGGCGCGTCCCACATGATTCTGCCCCTCGCATGGAAGGATCGGCTCGGCAAGCTGCCCCGTAGCCGGAACATCAAGATTGAAACCGCCGACCAGCGCGAATCCAACGCCGAGATTTGCGGGCCGGTCGAGGTGGAGTTGGAAGGCTTCCGTCCCGTCTCGACCGAGGTGATGTTCATGGACATGAAGCCGGCGGACGGCAACTACGAGCCGCTCATCGGCTACCTGATTCTTGAAGCCTGCCCCGCCGCCGTCGATATGCTCGGCCACCGGTTAGTGCCTGTGAAACACCTCGACGCGAAGTAAGCCTTCCGTCGGCACGATCGTTCATCTCCTCTTCTCATGCCCGGTCTCATCGCCATTGTCGGCCGCCCCAACGTGGGGAAGTCCGCGCTCTTCAACCGCATCGCCGGTCGCCGCATCGCCATCGTGCACGACATGCCGGGCGTCACGCGCGACCGCGTGACCGCCGAGGCGGAGTGGCATGGGCGGACTTTCACGCTAGTGGACACCGGCGGCATCGGGCTCCTGCGCGGCGAGAAGGTGGAGGACGTCATCATCAATGCCGCACTCGACCAGGTGCAGCTCGCCATCGCGGCGGCGGATTGCATCATCCTCGTCGTCAACGTGCAGGAGGGCGTCGTTCCGCTGGACCGCGAAGTCGCGCAGCGCCTGCATCAATCCGGCAAGCCGGTGCTCGTGGCGGTCAACAAGGTGGACAACTACAAGGCCGAGGCGGGCGTCACGGAGTTCGCGGAGCTGGGTTTCAACCGGCTGTTCCCCGTCACGGCGATTCATGGGCGCGGCATCGAGGATTTGATGAACCGGGCCAAGGCGTTCCTGCCGGAGGAGAGTGACCAGGAGCAGGTTGCAAGTGACACGGAGGCCGGGCAGGCCGCAGACGATGTGGATGCCACCGAAGGCAAGCCCTTGTCACCCGCCACCCGTAAACAGTCACCCCTCAAACTCGCCATCGTTGGCCGGCCCAACGTCGGCAAGTCTTCCATCATCAACGCTCTGACCAACTCCGAGCGCGTCGTGGTCAGCCCCATTCCCGGCACGACGCGCGATGCGGTGGATGTGCCGTTCGAGGTCGAAACCGACGGCGTGCGGCAGCAGTATGTGTTGATCGACACCGCCGGCCTGCGCAAGGCCCGGCGCGTGGATGACACGGTCGAGTATTTCAGCGTGCAGCGCACCGACGAGCCCATCGAGCGCGCGGACATCGTGGTGTTCGTGGTGGACGCCGAGACGGGCATCGTCGAGCAGGACAAGAAAATCGCCGACCTCATCGTCTCCGCGCGGCGCGCGTGCATCGTGGTCATCAACAAGTGGGACTTGGTGGAGCCGTCCGTGCGCGAAGCCCGCGAGAAGGAGCACGAGCGTCGCCAGCGCGAGGGCCGATACCATCGGGAAGGCCAGGTGCGTGGCCCGCTGACCACGCTCGCCGAGTTTGGTGCCTGGGTGCAGGAGAAGCTTTTCTTCCTCGACTACGCGCCGGTGATTTTCACTTCCGCCAAGTCCGGCTTCCAGCTCGACCGCCTGCTGGAGGCCGTCCGCTACGTCACCGCTCAACTTCAGCAGCAGGTCCCCACTTCCATCCTGAACCGCACCCTCAACGACGCCATCACGCGCCGCCAGCCCATCAGCGCCGTCGGCCACTTCCTGAAGTTCTTTTACGCGACTCAGGTCCGGCAAGCCCCGCCCACGTTCCTGCTCTTCCTCAACCGCGACGAGCTGCTCTCACCGCAATACGCCAAGTATCTTGCCGGCGAGATGCGCAAGGCCTTCGGCTACGAAGGCTGCCCCATCGTCCTCGTGGCGAAGGCGCGGCCCAAGACTGTCGAGCCGGTGCGCAAGTTCAAGCCGCGTCCTGGCGGGCCGCCGATCCCGCAGAAGTCCCGGCGCGGGAAGCGCGGCGGTTTGCCGACCCAGCGGCGATCAGGGAAAGCGCGGGCCGCGCGGGCGCGGAGGTGAGCCGCATTTACGGCGAGCTTGCGGTCGGTGGGAGAAACGGCCGATCCCTAGCGGTTCAGGCGAACAGCTCCTTGATGGGCCGGCCGCCGTTGACGAGTTGCGCCGGGCGGCCCGTGTTGGTGTGGAGCACCTGGTGTGGGTCAATGCCCAGCTTCGTGTAGAGCGTCACCGCGAAGTCCTCCGGCGCATAGACGTTGTCCGCCGCGTAGTAGCCCTTCGGGTCGGTCGCGCCGATCACCGTGCCGCGCGGCACGCCTCCGCCGGCGCAGAGCACGCTCATGGCAAACGGCCAGTGATCGCGGCCCACGTCTTTGTTCACTTTCGGCGTGCGGCCAAATTCGCCGAGCGCGAGCACGAGCGTGTTTTCCAGCGAGCCCCGCTGGTCGAGGTCGGCAATCAACGCTGCCACGCCCTTGTCGAAGTTCACGCCCTGCTGGCCCTTCAGCGTCTCGAAAATCTTCGTGTGATGATCCCAGCCGCCGGAATAAATCGTCACCCATGAAACGCCCGCTTCCACGAGCCGCCGCGCGAGCAGGCAGCGCTGGCCGAAATCGTTCATGCCATACAGCTCGCGCGTCTTCTCCGGTTCCTTGCCAATGTCAAAGGCCGCCTGCGCCTGCGGGCTGGTGATGAGGTCCACACCTTGCTCGTAAAACTTGTCGAAGCCCACGGTCGGGTCTTCCGCGGCTGCGTCCGCGATGCGTGTGAGCCGGTCGAGGGACTTGCGCAAGTCCTGCCGTGACACACCGCGCCCCTCGCTGATGTCGGCTGGGAGCACCACGTCGCGCACCTTGAACCCCGCCGTCTGCGGCGAGCCACCCACGACGAAGGGCGCGTGCTCGGCCCCGAGGAAGTTCGGCCCGCCGGAGCGCGACATGCTCGGCATGGTCATGTAGGGCGGGATGCCGTTCTGCACGCCGCGCTTGAAGGACACGACCGAGCCGAACGAGGGATGAAAAGTCACGAATGCGCCGCAGCCCACGGGCACGGGCGTGGGCGCGCCGGTCATCAGGTAATGGTTGCCTCCGCCGTGATTCGGGTCCTTGTGCGCGAGCGAGCGCAGCACGGTGAAC
>JBJTAU010000184.1:0-5225 GCA_046090965.1 Limisphaerales bacterium
ATCGCTAAAGGAATCTGGGGTGACGTTGAGCACGCCCATCACGAGCGTGAGGCGGGGGAAGCGGAACTCATGTCGGCCGGTGCGCCAGAGCATGGCGGGAAAGGTCGAGGGTCGCGCGCCGAGTGTCGAGGGGCGAATGCCGTTTTCTTGCTGCAGCCCCGCGCCCGCGTGCGTAAGCTCGCCCCACTATGAGCGCGAATTCCGAACAGCTTTGGCAGCGGTTTCAAAAGCACTACACCGAGTTTCCCACGCTCGGCCTCGCGCTGGACTTGAGCCGGATGAACTTCGGCGACGACTTCCTCCCGGCAATGCGGCCGCGCCTGGCCAAGGCCTTTGCCGCGATGGCCGAATTGGAAAAGGGTGCCCTCGCCAACCCCGACGAAAAGCGCATGGTCGGCCACTATTGGCTGCGCAATCCCGCGCTCGCTCCGTTGCCCGACCTCGCGAAGGAAATCATCGACACGCTCGCGGCGGTGGAGAAATTCGTTGCTGAAGTCCACACGGCCACCGTGGCCGGCGTGGGCGGACCGTTCCGGCGCGTGCTCGTGGTGGGCATCGGCGGCTCGGCGCTCGGGCCGCAGTTTGTCGCGCACGCGCTCGGCCAGCCGGCCGCCGACCGCATGACGGTCCACTTCTTCGACAACACCGATCCCGACGGCATGGACAAGGTGCTCGCGGCCATCGGCGGTGATTTGGACCGCACGCTCACCGTGGTCATCTCGAAGTCCGGCGGCACAAAGGAGACACGCAACGGAATGCTGGAAGCCAAGGCCGCCTACGAGCGCGCGGGCCTGCGCTTCGAGCCGCACGCCGCTGCCGTCACCGGCGTGGGCAGCGAGCTGGACAAGGATGCGGAGAAGCACGGCTGGCTGCGGCGTTTCCCAATGTGGGACTGGGTCGGCGGCCGCACCAGCGAGTTGTCCGCCGTGGGCCTGCTGCCCGCCGCGTTGCAGGGCCTCGCCATCCGCGAAATGCTCGCCGGCGCAAAGGCGTGCGATGACGTGACGCGCGCGCCCGATTTCGCCAAGAACCCCGCCGCGCAGCTCGCACTGATGTGGCATTACGCCGGCAGCGGACGCGGCGCGAAGGACATGGTGGTGCTCCCTTACAAGGACCGGCTCGAACTGTTTTCCAAATACCTTCAGCAGCTCATCATGGAGTCGCTCGGCAAGGAGTTGGACCTCGATGGCAAGGTCGTGAACCAGGGCATCTCGGTTTACGGCAACAAAGGCTCGACCGACCAGCACGCCTACGTGCAGCAGCTCCGCGAGGGCGTGCTGAACTTCTTCGTCACTTTCATCGAGGTGCTCACCGATCGCGCGGGCGACAGCATCGAGGTCGAGTCGAAGACGACCAGCGGCGATTTCCTCACCGGCTTCCTGCTCGGCACCCGCGCCGCGCTGCACGAGAAGGGCCGCGAGTCCATCACCATCACGGTGAAGGAAGTCTCGCCGTTCACGGTGGGCATGCTCATCGCGCTGTTCGAGCGGGCGGTGGGCCTCTATGCCTCGCTCGTGAACATCAACGCCTACCACCAGCCGGGCGTCGAGGCCGGCAAGAAGGCGGCGGGCACGGTGCTGGCGTTGCAGCAGCAGCTCGTCGCGCACCTCGCCGCGAACGCGGGCAAGTCCTTCACCGTCGCGGAAATTGCCGCTGCCATCGGAGCCCCAGGCCAGGAGGAAACGCTCTTCAAGGTCTGCACGCACCTCGCGGCCAACGTGGGCCGGGGCGTGCAACAGTCCGGCGGAACCTCTCCAGCGGACACGCGGTTCGCTGCGAGCTGAGTCGAACCTTAGCCGAGTCGGCCGTGCTGCTGCGGGACGGCGTTACTTGAGCTTCGCCAAGTTCTTCGCCCCGTTCACCGTCGAGTTCACGCGCAGGCGCAGGCCGTTCAACCGGATGAAGCCGGTGGCGTCGTCCTGGTTGTAGGCTTTCGTCGGGTCGGCCTCCATCGTGGCGATGTGCGGGTTGTAGAGGCTGAACTGACTCTTGCGGCCCGCGACGTAGAGGCCGCCTTTGTAGAGCTTCACGCGCACGGTGCCGGTGACGTTCTTCTGGCTTTCCTCGACGAGCGCCTGCAACGCCAGCCGCTCCGGCGCGAACCAGAAGCCGTAATAGACCAGCTCCGCATACTTCGGGATCAGCGAGTCGCGCAGGTGCATGACCTCGCGGTCCATCGTGAGCGACTCGATCTGCCGGTGCGCGAAGTGCAGGATGCTCCCGCCCGGCGTCTCATACACGCCGCGGCTCTTCATGCCGACGAAGCGGTTCTCCACCATGTCCACGCGGCCGACGCCGTGTTTGCCGCCGAGCTTGTTGAGCGTCCGCATGACTTGCAGTGGCGAAAGCTTCTTCCCGTTCACCGCCACGCAGTCGCCCTTCACGAAGTCGAGCGTGACGAACTCGGGTTTGTCCGGTGCGTCTTCGGGCAGCACGGAGAGCGTGGTGAAGTAATCGCGGTTCTTCAAATCACCCGCGTCATACCACGGGTCTTCGAGGATGCCGGCCTCGTAGGAGATGTGCAGGAGGTTGCGGTCCATCGAGTAAGGCTTCTTCGCGCTGGCCTGCACGGGGATGCTCTTCGCGGCGCAGTAATCAATCATCTGCTGCCGGCCGGGGAAGTCCTTCCGATACCGCTCGTCGCGCCACGGGGCGATGATCTGCAATCCGGGCGCGAGCGCGGCAGCGGTCAACTCGAAGCGCACCTGGTCATTGCCCTTGCCGGTCGCGCCGTGGGCGATGGCGTCGGCCTTCTCCGCCTTGGCGATCTCGACCATGCGCTTGGCGATGAGCGGACGCGCGATGCTGGTGCCGAGAAAGTATTGCCCCTCGTAAATCGCACCGGCGCGGAGCATCGGATAGATGAAGTCGCTGGCGAACTCCTCCTGCAGGTCATCAATGTAGATCTTCGACGCGCCGGTCTTCTTCGCCTTCTTTTCGAGCCCGTGCAGCTCGTCCTCCTGCCCGATGTTTGCGCAGAAGGCGATCATCTCGGCATTGCCGTAGGTGTCTTTGATCCAGGAGAGCAGCACCGAGGTGTCGAGGCCGCCGGAGTAAGCGAGGACGATTTTCATGAGCAATTCCAGTTCAAATCAGGGCGGGACTAAAGGCCAAGCAGCGCGGGGTGAAAAGCAGAAAGTGCGGTTGTAGCGGCGCTCTGTGAGCGCCGATTTGCGCTGACCATAGACCGGTAGTTGAACAGCAGCGGCGCTCAGCCGGCGGTCGCAGACCGCCGCTACAGGTTGATGCGTCGCTCACAAAATCTCCGCCGGGCGCGGCAGGCCGAGCCAGAGCGCCTCGGCATATTTCGCGCCGCAGGCCGAGCCGCGATACCGCGCGAGCGTCTCCTTCGCCTGCATCGCGCCGTCGGGCTTGGCGCGGTCGTAGGGCTGGTTGCGCACCAACGCCATCAGCGCGCCGAGCCAGTCCTGCGCCTCCTGCCAGGTGTCGCTCACGTCCACGAACGTATCCGGCGTGAAGCCGATCGTGTGGCGCGGACCGTTGTCGTAGAAGTAGAGGCGACCCGGCGGCTTGTAATCCACGCCATCGAGCATCTGACCGGCGTTGCGCACGGCCACGCGGCTGAGTTCCGACGCGACGACGTGGTCGTTGTGGTGGTCGTCCTTCCAGAGCGTGAAGGCCACGTCCGGCTTGATCTCCGCGACAGCCTTGGCGACGAGGAGCTTGTTCTCCAGCCGCGCGTCGAAGCGATGCGAGGCGAAGTTCAGGAAGCGCATCTCCACGCCGCGTTCCTGCGCGAGCCGCCGCGTGCCCTCGACGATCTCGCCCGCGCGGCCCTTGGCGGGCGCCCAGTTTGTGTAGTCACCGATCAGCGTGAGCACCACGACGCGGTAATGCTTGCGCACGCCTTGCAGCAGGATCCCCGGAATGCCGAAGACGCAGTCGTCGTAGTGCGCGCCGAGCGCGAGGAGGGTTTTCATGCGGCAAGGCTAGCGGCGGGGAAACGGCGTTTCAATCGTCGCGACGCGGGTCGGGAGGAGCCGTCCCCTTGCCTCGCAGCAGATACGCGAGGAGCGAGCCCAGCCCGGAGAACTTGAAGCCGGGGTCCACATAGCACTCCAGCACGTAGAAGGCAAAGTAGTAGGCGCGGCAGAACGACCACACGGCCAGCGCGAGCAACAGCGCGACCTTCAGCGTCGGCGCTTCGAGGAAGACCAGCCCGACGGACGCTACGCCGAGCAGCAGGAATAACCCGGCCTTGAGCCACATGAGCTTCGGGTTTTGCAGGTCACGCATCGCGTTGTAGCCGCCGAGGTGGGAGGCGGATTCGATGTCCCGAGATTCCGCCTCTTCACGTCGGCGGCTACGAAAGGAATCAATTCAGGCTCCAGCTCACGTCCGCAGACTTCAGCCGCACGCTGTCCGGCAGCTTCGCGCCGTCGAGGCGGAGGACGACCGTGTGCGTGCCGGCGGGGAATTGGTTCGCCAGCTTCGTGAGCTTCTGACCGTTCACCCACACCTCGGGCTTGGCCAAGCCATCCAGCGCGAGCGTGACTTGGCCGGGCTTCGCCAGTGTGAAGGTCGTGGCGACGAAGACGCTCGTCAGCGTGACGTGCGCGGGACTGTTGTTGGGGGCGAAGTCCGCCTTCGTCAACGCGCCGCTCACCAGCGACGTCGCGGGCTTCCACGTGTGCTCGCCGATGCCGCTTTCCATCGCGTTCCACTTCGCGGTGAAGTCGCCCTTCGTGATCTTGTCCCAGCCGCCTTGATCCATGCGGTGCGTCACGGGCAGCACGCGCCAGACGCGGGCCACGCCGCCCTTGCTCGCGTCGTAATCGCCGGGCTTGCCGAGGCGGCTCAGGAACGCGACGAGGTCGTTGCGGTCGCCTTCGCTCACGGTGTCGAGCAAGCCGGTGGGCATGAGCGACTGCGAGGCGTTGGCGCGCTTGCGGATATTCGCCTTCGCCACGCTGACTTCCTGGTTCTGCGCGTTGCGGAGGACGACTTCCTGCCCGGTCTCGCGCACGAGGATGCCGCTGTATTCGAGGTCGTCCTTGGTCTCGACGTTGATGCCGTGGAAGCCCTCTTTGATTTTTGCGTTGGGCAACAGGATGGACTCGACGAGGTAATCTACCGGGGCTGCCGCGCCAAGACTGGTCATGTCCGGGCCGACCTTGCCGCCGACGCCGCCGATGCTGTGGCAGAGCACGCAGCCGAGTTCCGCCCGGCGATACACGCGTTCGCCGCGTTCCGCGAGCTGGGCG
>JBJTAU010000185.1:0-8550 GCA_046090965.1 Limisphaerales bacterium
ACCACGCACCACGCACCACGTTGAAAGTCTCTGCTCATTTCATCAGCGACGTGAAGTGACGGAAGAGGCTAGTCGGATCAATGAAGCTGCGGTGGCCCATGATCATGCAGGCTTCCGCGCCGACGACGTTGGCAATGAAACCCAGCGTCTCCGCCGGGATGCCCAGCGCGGCACACGGAGCCGTCACGGCAAACACCGCGTCGCCCGCGCCCACACGATCCACGACGCGGATGGCGAAGGCCGGGACCTCCGCGATGTTCTGCTGCTGGTCGCAGCAGTAGCAGCCCGACCCGCCGCGCGTGACGAGGAAATACTGGCTGCCCACCCGCGCTGCGGCCGTGCGGGTGATAGCGGCGAGGTCGTCGGTCATCTTGCGCGCATCGAGCCGGACTTCGGGTTCGCCCAGCGAGACGAAGTCGGCACGGGGATACTTGGAAATGAGATTGAAGCCGCGGTTCCCCGCGTTCACCTGCGCGTTCACGGCGAGAAACTTCGCGCGCGCGCAGATGAGATGCACCGCGCGCTCAGTGAGCAGGCCGTGGCCGTAATCGCCGACCACGACCACGTCGTATTGCGGCAACAGCTCGTCCAGTTTCTTCAGGAACTGCTCTTCGAGCGCAGGCGTCAGGCGCTCGTTCCGCATCTCATAGACCTCGAAGAGCTTCGCTGACAAATGCTCCTCCAGGAAGCGACGTTTAACGATGGTCGGCGCGTCGGGCAGGCGGAGAAAGTGCGGGCGGACGTTTTTGTTCAACTTCGACAGCACGAAGCCTTCGCGGGAATTCTCCGTGCCCAGCGCGCTGAGGAGGCCGACCTCGTCGCAAAAGTTCGACACGTGATTCGCGATGGCCAGCACGCCGCCGGCGTATTGCTCGGTGCGGTTGTGCAAGGCGGCCAGCACCGGCTCCTTGCTGGATTTGCCGAGCACGTTGCAGAATTGATACTCGTCAATGATCGTCTCGCCGATCACAAGCACCTTCTTTTTGCGGATCGCCTGCAAGTGCCCGATGACTTCCTCGGGTGGGCACTTCGCACGGAAGCGTTCGAGGAAGTCCTTTGTCTTCGGCGAGAAGACGTCCATAAAGCGGTTGATGAGGGTCGAAGCGCTGAACGTTTCCTCGTCGGTCAGGTGCAGCCTGCCGCCGCAGTTGATGACGGCCTGCTCTTCGTCGGAAATCGCATTGGTGTGGTCGCGCTTGCCCTCCTCGCGCACCATCCCCTTCACGTAGAGCGTGGGGCGGACAATCTTGATGGTCTCGACCGCCGTGGGCCATTCGTTAACCGCCACGTAGTCCACGCACGCCAGCGACGCGAGTGCCTCCGCCCGCAGCTTCTCCGGGAACGCCGGCCGATGCGGCCCTTTGTTCACGAAACGGTCGGGCGTGGTCGTGACCACCAACACGTCGCCGAGCTGCTTCGCGGCTTCGAGGTGCTTGATGTGCCCGATGTGCAGCAGATCGAAGACGCCGTGGCAATGGATGATGGTCTTCCCGGCGACGCGGTGGGGCTCCAGCACCGGGCCGAGTTCGTGGACGCGGAATATCTTCTTTGCCGTGGCTTCCATGACAATTAGCGGCGCAGACGATGAAGAAGCACACGGGGGATTGCAAACCTTCTCCCCTCCGGACAGCACTGTAGGCGTTGGCCCGGCACGCGATGGGCACGGCAGAATTTCATCGCGCCGCACAACGTCCGAGTCACCGTGTTTCGCGCCGCACTAATCGCAGCGTCCAGCCTTGGTTTCGCGGTGCAAACCGCCGCCGCAGCGGTGGACTATCTCAAGGAAGTGAAGCCCGTGCTCGCGGCGCGCTGCTACGCCTGCCACGGCGCGTTGAAACAAAACGGTGGCCTGCGGCTCGACACCGCGGAGTTCATCCGCCAGGGCGGCAAGCACGGCCCCGCCATCATCGCGGGCAAACCCGCCGAAAGTTTGCTGCTCAAGAAAGTTTCCGCTACCAGCCTCGACGAGCGGATGCCGCCCGAAGGTGAGCCGCTGCACGCGCCGCAGATCGCCGCGCTGCGCGAGTGGATCACCGCCGGCGCGCCCGTCCCGAAGGACGAGAAACCGGAGAGCGATCCCCGCGAGCACTGGGCGTTCAAGGCGCCGGTGAAGCCGGCGGTGCCGGTGGAGAAAGTAATTAGTGAGGAAGTGATTAGTCAGAAGGCAAAGGCTCCGGCTCGCTCTCAAAGTGTCCCTGCCTCTCCACTCATTACTAATCACTCTCCCCTCGACGCCTTCCTCGAAGCCAAACGCCGCGCCCAAAACCTCCCACCGCAGCCGCCCGCCGACCCACTTGTCTGGCTCCGTCGCGTGACGCTCGACCTCACCGGCCTGCCGCCGACGCGCGCGGAGATAGAGGCCTTCGCCACCGCTTGCGGGACCACGCTGGCGAAGCTCGAAAACGCCGCTGCGTCCGGCGGCTCGGATTCCGCATTCCGCATTCCGCATTCCGCATTGGAAGGCGTCGTCGAGCGCCTCCTCGCCAGTCCGCATTACGGCGAGCGTTGGGGCCGGCACTTCATGGACATCTGGCGCTACAGCGATTGGTGGGGGCTCGGCGCGCAGCTCCGTTACAGCCAGAAACACATCTGGCACTGGCGCGACTGGATTGTGGAATCGCTCAACACCGACAAGGGTTACGACCGCATGATTGTCGAGCAACTCGCCGGTGACGAACTTGCGCCCACCGACCCCGCCACGCTCCGCGCCACCGGCTTCCTCGCGCGGAACTATTATCTCTTCAACCGCACGACCTGGATGGACGACGTCGTCGAGCACACGAGCAAGGCGTTCCTCGGCCTCACGATGAACTGCGTGAAGTGCCACGACCACAAATACGACCCGCTCACCACGACCGACTACTACGCGATGCGCGCGATCTTCGAGCCATATCACGCGCGCCTCGATGAGCTGCCCGGCACGACCGACTTGGAGAAGGACGGCCTCCCGCGCGCTTACGACTTGCACCTCGACCGTCCGACTTTCATCCACGCGAAGGGCGACGAGAAGAAGCCCGAGACGAACCAAGTCATCCGCGCCGCCGTGCCCGTCGCGCTGGCGTTCAAGCCGCTGCAAATCCAGCCGGTGAACCTCCCGCCGCCTGCGCACAATCCTGCGCTCCAGCCGTGGGTGCTCACGAACCACCTCGCCGCCGCGCAGGAGCAAATCATCACCGCGCGCCAAGCCGCCGAGGCCGCGAAGAAGAAGCTGGCGGAAGTGGAACGCCATGCAGCGCGGACGCCCACGTCCGCAGTCCCGAAACCGGACGAGGGCGTCCGGGGTTCCGCCGCTTCGCCCGTGCCCGCTGAGAAAGTCGTGGCCTCTGCCGGCAAACCCCTCTTCACCGACACCTACTCCGCCGCGAATCCGCAGCTCTGGGAACTGCTCGATGGCGAGTGGACTTACGTGGACGGTTTGCTTCGTCAAGCACAGGTGAAATCTTCCCGCAGCGCTGCCCGCAGCCGCGCCGACCATCCCGCCGACTTCCTCGCCACCTTCAAGTTCCGGCCCACTGGCGGCAGCGTTTACAAGTCCGTCGGCTTCACCTTCGACACCACGGAGGCCCGCGAGTCGCTCGTGTATCTCAGCGCTCACGCGCCCGGCCCGAAGCTCCAAATCGCCTACGGCAAAGCGAACCAATACGCCTACCCGCCCGCTGGCACGCAGGCCCGCGCCGTGAAGCTCGGCGAGACTTACGAAATCACCATCCGCGTGCGCGGCTCGCTCATCAACGTTGCGGTCAACGGCGAGCACGCGCTGGCCTTCGAGCTGCCCGAGCGCACGCCGGGCAAGTTCCAGCTCATCACCTACGACGCCACGGCGGACTTCCTTGCCTTCGAGTTGAGCGCGCTGCCCGCGGACGTGCAGCTCGTGAGGTCCAGCGCGCCCGCCCCCGCGCCAACGGCCAAAGCCACCACGCCCGCAGCCATCACGTCGCCCGAGCAGGCCCGGCTCGCGCTGAAATCCGCTGAACTCACACTCGCCGCCGCCGAACTGCGCCCCTCGATGGTCCGCGCGGCGTGGGAAGCCGATTCAAGGCGCGACCAAACGAACTTGCTCGCTGCCGCCGCGCTGGCCGATGCGAAGTTCAAGCTCGCCCAAGCCGAGGCCGACATCGCCAAGGCGGAATTGGAAACGGTTGCCCCCAGCAACGAGCCGAAGAAGAAGAAGGAGCCCGACGCCGAGAAGAAGTTGAAGACCGCACAGGACGCGTTGGCGAAGGCGCAAAAGGCCGTCGAGTCGCCCGGCACGAGCTACACCTCGCTGCGCGCGACGCTTAAAGCCTTCGAGGGGCCGGACGAAACCGAGGCGCATCGACAGCTTCCGTATCCGACCACCAGCACGGGCCGGCGGCTGGCATTCGCCAACTGGCTCGCCGACCGCCAAAACCCGCTCACCGCGCGCGTGCTGGTGAACCACGTCTGGACGCGCCACTTCGGCCAACCGCTGGTCGCGAACCTCACCGACTTCGGCCGCCGCGCCACGAAGCCCGTTCACGCCGAGCTGCTTGACTGGCTCGCCGTGGATTTCATGGAGCACGGGTGGAGCCTGAAGCGGCTGCATCGGCAGATGGTGTTGTCCGAGGCGTATCGGATGAGCAGCAGCAATGCGGTCGAGAGTCGAGGGACGAAAGTCGAGAGCACGCGTGCTCCGGCTCTCGATCCCGAGAACAAATTCTTCTGGCGCATGAACCCGCAGCGCATGGACGCCAACGTCCTGCGCGACAGCCTGCTTCACCTCGCTGGCACGCTTGATCTCACGCTCGGCGGGCCGACGATTGACCCGAAGCGCGAGGACTCGGCGCGGCGGAGCTTTTACTTCACGCAGTCGCCGGAGGACTTGAACAAGTTCCTGGAGATGTTCGACAACGCGAACACGAAGGAATGCTACCGCCGCGACGAAAGCATCCTGCCGCAGCAGGCCCTCGCGCTGGCGAATAGCCGGCTCGTCAACACCGCCGCCGCGAAGGTCGCCGAGCGCCTCGTGCAGGACGCCGAGAGCGCCTCCGACGATGCCTTCATCCGCCGCACGTTCACCACGCTGCTCGCCACCGCGCCCACGCCCGCCGAGCACACGCTGTGCGTGGAAAGCCTTGCGCAATTCCTCGCCGCTGCGAAGGAGCGCAAGGCCGCCCAGCCGGAAGCCAAAGCCCGCGCCGCCTTCGTCCACGCGCTCTTGAATCACAACGATTTCATCACGATTCGGTGAGCGAGGCGAAACGCGGCTCGAGAGGAAAGGCCCGTTCGGTTCCCCCACCAAGCGAAGCACCGGCTCCTACAATTGGACGTTCGCTCGGCGGGTCAGCCAGTCCCCAACCCCGCGAGCAGGTCATTGACGTGCGCCGTCAGGGGCATGGCGGCCTCGGTGAAGATTTCGTCGCCCTGCATCTCGGGAAGCCGGAGCGTCGCGCCCGCCGAGTCAAGGAAGCCGCCGAGCGTGCGCTGGGAATAGAGCAGCAGTCCTTGCCGCAGGGGGAGGGAATACTGCGAGAGGAACACGCCGAAGACCAGGGTGTGCCAGCCGTGCGCCTCGCCAGCCTCGACCGCGCGCAGGTAGCGCTGCACCAGCCGCTGGTCGCGCAGCGGGCGGAGCTTGCTGAGTTGGCGGCGGCCCACGGCGGCGCTGGCGGCACGGAACTCGCGGAGGCGCGGGTCGGCCGCCAGCGAGTGATCGAGCGCGAGGAGTTCGCGGAGTTCATTGCGCGTGGCGTGGCCGTGCGCGGCGAGGATGGCGGGTAGTTCCACGGGCACGAGGACTTGCTCGCGATAACCGGTGAGGAAGCGCCGGAGCGTCAGTTCGTCGCGCACCGCCGCGAGCGTCAGTGCCGACGCGGCGAGGGACAAGGTGGGCAGCGCCTCGGGCGCGCCGAGCTGCACCAGCAACTCCCGCGCGTCACCGGCGAGTTCCGGCGCGAGCGTTTCGAGGGCGAGGGCGCTGTGCGTCATGCGTTGCAGCGAGGCTATCGGGGAGGCGATGGCCAGCAACGCAAATGTGGGCCGGAGGAACTATTGCTTGACGGCGCGCGGACCGCGCTCAGGACAGCTTGAGGTTCTGCAGGATGCGCGTGGTGGAGTGCGCCTTGTTCAGTGTGTAGAAATGGATGCCCTCGACGCCGTTCTTGAGCAGGTCGACGCACTGCGCGGAGGCGTATTCGATGCCGAAGGCCGTCGCCGCCACGTCGTCCGCGCCGCACTTGTCGAGGCCGGCGAGGAAGGGCGCGGGCAGTTGCGCGCCGCACAGCGCGGTGAAGCGCTTCACCTGCGAACCGCTCGACGCGGGCAGGATGCCGGGCACCAATGGCACAGTGACGCCCTTCTTCGTGAGGTAATCGCGGAAGGCGTAGAAGTCCGCGTTGTCGAAGAAGAGCTGCGTGACGACGAAGTCCGCGCCGCAATCGATCTTCGCCTTGAGCCGGTCCCAATCCACCTGGCGGCCTTCCTTGCACGCGATGTGGCCCTCGGGAAAGCCGGCGGTGCCGATGCTGAACCCGCCGAGTTCGCGGAGGTAGCTGACGAGCTGGTAGGAATACTCGAAGCCGCCGGGTGTGGTCTTGAACTCACCGCCGCCGGGCGGATCACCGCGCAGGGCGAGGATGTTCTTGATGCCGCGCGCGCGCGCCTCGGCGATCACGGCGGTCAGTTCCGACTTCGTCGCGTTGACGCAGGTGAGGTGCATCATCGCGGTCAGGCCGTGCTCGCGTTGGATGCGGTCCACGATGCCGATGGTCTTCTCGCGCGTGCCGCCGCCCGCTCCGTAGGTCACGGAGCAGAAGTCCGGGCGGAGCTTCATCAGCTCCGGAATGTGCTTCTCCAGCAGGTTCTTGTCCCCCTCGTCAGTCTTCGGGGGGAAGAACTCAAACGAAATGACGGGCTGGCCCGCTGCTTTCTTGGCCGCGTGGATGTCGCGGATGAACTGAATCATGGGCGGGAGAGTGCGGGGGAATGGCGGCAGCGGCAAGTTTGCAGTGACCTGTGGCCCGCGTTCGCCGCTTCAGAATTTCACCTGCGGAGCTTCCTTCTCCGCCTGCGGCGTCTCGAAGAACGGCTCTTCCTTGAAGCCGAGCATCCCGGCGATAAGCACGGCGGGGAAGGTCTGGATGCCGGTGTTCAGCTTCGTCACCGTGTCGTTGTAGGCCTGCCGCGAAAAGGCGATGCGATCCTCCGTGCCGGTCAACTCGCCTTGGAGCGAGGTGAAGTTCGTGTTCGCCTTAAGGTCGGGATACGCCTCGGAGACGACGAGCAGTCGCGCGAGCGCGGAGCTGACCTCGCCCTCGGCCTTGATCTTGTCGGCGGGCGTCGTGGCGCTGGTGGCGCGGGCGCGGGCGGCGATGACGCGTTCGAGCGTTTCCTTTTCGTGCGTCGCGTAACCCTTGACCGTCTCGACGAGGTTGGGGATGAGGTCGTGGCGGCGCTTGAGCTGCACGTCGATCTGCGCCCACGCGTTCTTCACGGCCTGTCGCAGTCCGACGAGGCCGTTGTAAATCCCCATGGCCCAAATGCCCACGACGACGACGATGGCGATGATCACCCCGATGACGATGAGGAAGCCGATTAACATGGCGCGAGCGTAGCAGCGGCGGGCGGCTTGGCAATGGTGCGAAAGCTACAAGGTCACGCGGCCTTTATAGCCGACGCCCCGCGCTCAACTACGCGGCTTCTCCGCCACGTTGATGCTCATCACCCCGCCGAGGAAGTTCACGATGCGCGCGTTGGCCGCGCCGAGGGCGCGGAGCTTTTCGTCCACGCCGCGCTGGGCGGGATAGTGCTGGAGTGATTCGAGGATGTAGGCGTAAGCCTCGGCATTTTTGCAGAACAGCCGGCCGAACACCGGCACGGCGAACCGCAGGTAAGCGAAGTAAGCCGCGCGCCACGCCGCGTTGTCCGGCTTGCCGAAGTCCAGGACCAGCAATCGTCCGCCCGGCTTGACCACGCGCCACATCTCCCGCAGCCCATCGTCCACGCTCGCGAGATTCCGCAGCCCGTAGCTGATGGTGACGAGGTCAAAGTGCGCATCGGGAAACGGGGTGCGCAACGCGTCGCCTTGGAGAAACTCTGGACCGTCCGGCTCGCCGCCTTTTACCTTTTGCCTTTTGCCTTTTGCCTTCCTCCCCTCCGCCACCGCGAGCATCGGCGCGCTGAAATCCATTCCGGTCGTCCGCGCGCCTGCTGCGGCGAGCGCGAAGGCCACGTCCCCTGTGCCGCAGCACAGATCCAGCGCGGTGTCGCCCGGCTTCACCGCGGCGAGCCGAATGAGCCGCCGCTTCCACCAGCGGTGCAGGCCGAAGCTTTGCAGATCGTTGATGAGGTCGTAGCGCGGCGCGAGGGCGGCGAACAGGTCGTTGACCCGCTCCGCCCGCCGCTCGCCCGCCTCGTAAAACTGGTTGCCCATCGCGGTGAGCGTATGCGGCCGCTCCGCGTCGTCGCCACCTTCAGGTTTCGACGACGGTCGCGCTTGTCCTCGTCGCCTGTGTTGCTTCGCGGCGCCCCCGGCAATTAAACAAGCAACTCGCCGGCGGTCTGCTGCTCGCCGCCCGCCGCAGCTCATTCGCC
>JBJTAU010000186.1:0-4462 GCA_046090965.1 Limisphaerales bacterium
ATAAACGGTCTGGTCCTTCATCGGCTGCTGCATGAGGCCGGCGGTGGTGCGGAAGAGCGGGTTCCGGAAGTAATACTCACTGGGGACGTAGTCGGTGCGGAGTTGGTCGGAGTTCGAGTTGTAATACGGCCGGCCCCAGTCATCCATTGTGAGGCCCCACTGGCCGCGCGAGGTGGTGGCGGAACGTTTCCAGTCGTCGTCCACGCGGCGGAAGCGGAGCGTGTGGTTCGCGGAAACGATCCAGTTGTTCATCAGCCACGTCGGGCTGTTACCGGTGTGCTCGGGATTCTTGAGGCCGTTGGGGGCGTAATTCTTGTCCACCAGCACGGGCTTGCCGGGCTTGAGGCCGGGTTCGATGGGATAAAAGTTCAGCACCGGCGGTTCGCACACCAGCACGCCGCCGTAGGCGAGGCAGAGCGCGCGGGGCATCACGAGCTTGTCGAGGAAGACGGTCTTCTTGTCCATCTTGCCGTCGCCGTCGGTGTCCTCCAGCACGCTGATGCGGTTGATGGGTTCCAACTCGCCGGTGGCGGCGGGCGTGTTCATGTAGCTGGGCATCTCGACGACCCACAGCCGGCCATCGGCGTCCCACTGCATCGCGATGGGCGTCTCGATGAGCGGGTCGGCGGCAACGACCTCGATGCGGAAGCCGGGCGGGAGCTTGAAGGTCTTGAGCGCCGCCTCGGGCGTGAGCGGAGGATTGGCGGGGATTTTGTCCTTGGGCACGCGTGGCTCTTGTTTCTCGCCGGGCTTGTCGCCGCTCTGGGCAAACGCGAGGGCCGAGGTGAGCAGAAGCGCGGACAGAACGCGGGGCAACATGAGTTTCACGATAAGAGTTTCGAGCAGCCGCGACACAGACGCGGCTGGGGGCCGGAAGTTACTTCGTTGCCGTCGAGTGGCAACACTTTGGTGGCAGTTACCTAACCAAGGCCAGCGCCACCGCGCCGGCCACGGCGATGACCGCGCCGAAGGTCGAGCGACGCGAGGGCCGTTCCTGCTCCAGCCAGCGCGCGAAGGGCATCACCACCAGCGGCGAGAGCGCCACAATGGGCAGCACCACGGCGGACGGCGTGGTCTTGAGTGCCCATTGGTAGCAGCTCACGCCGAGCGTCGGCCCGGCGAGGGCGTTGAAGACAATCCACTTGCCGGACTTCCGCCACTTTTCCGCCGGGGAAATTTCGCCCGGCGCCCGGACCGGGGACTTGCTGTCGCCGTCCGTGGTTTCGCCATGGTCGGAAGGCGGCGGCAGGAAGTCGCCGGCACGGGCGAGGAGGAACTGCCGCTTCACCACCAACAACGCGATGCCGGAGATGATCACGCCGCCAATGATGCGTTGATACGCCGCGGTGATGCCGTCCATGGGCTGGCCCGCCAGCGCGCAGACCTCATAAGCCTTGCGGCTCAACACCACGCCGCCCCCCTGCCCTATCGCTCCGAGCACGGCGAAGAAGATTCCGATCCCAAACTGCCGCCGTTCTTCGTGCGTCTCGTGCGCCGGCGCGAGCGCCACGGCCACGCCCGCGAGGATGACGGCACCGCAGCCGATTTGAGCCGCAGTGAGCGTCGTGCCCAGCCACAGCCACTCGACCAACCCCGCAAACGGCGCGGCCAGACAATGCACAATGAGAATGGTCAACCGCGACCCGAGCCGCGGATAGGCTTGGAAGAGCGAGACATCACCCAGTCCGAAGCCAAGGCAGCCGCTCAGGATGAAGACGTAAAACCCGTTACCCGCCAACCCCGCCCCGAACGCGTGCGCCATCGCCGCGAGGAACAGCGTGGCCAGCGAGAGCCGCCAGAAGTTCGCCTCCGTGCCGCCCATGAGCTTGGCCACCCGCGCGCCGGAGACGGCAGAGAAGGCGAAGAGGATCGTGGCGAGAACGGCACCGAGCACGGCGCGGGTTGGTAGCGGCAGCGCGCCGGGATGTCACGTGAATTGGCAGCGGAAATCCTTTACCTCCGCGCCGCTTCCCGGTAACAACTGCGCGGTTCCACCGAAGGTAGCGGGACGATTGCAGCAATACCATGAGCCGGGAAATGCAGTTACAGCGCTGGGAGTTGAAATACATCATCCCAGAGGAGACCGCGCAGGCCGTGCGGCACTTCGTCAGCGCTTACACCATTCTGGATGATTACGGCGTCGGCAAACCGCACAATTCCTACCCCATCCACAGCCTCTACCTCGACTCGGAGGCGCTCACGATCTACTGGCACACCATCAACGGGAACAAGACCCGCTTCAAGCTGCGGCTACGCTTCTACGACAACCAGCCCGACTCACCCGTCTTCTTCGAGATCAAGCGTCGGATGAACAACGCCATTCTCAAGCAGCGCGGTGGCGTGCGGCGCAAGTCCGTGGATTACATCCTCGCCGGCCACCTGCCCATGCCGGAGCATCTCGTCAAGCAAGGCAACCCCAAGGAACTCGTCGCCCTCCAGCGCTTCAGCCAGTATCTCAAGGAATACAAGGCCGTGCCCAAGGCCCACGTCCACTACCTCCGCGAGGCTTGGGTCAGCCCAAACGACAACTCCCTCCGCGTCACCTTCGACCGAAACGTCCTGATCTCCGCCGAGCCCACTGCGCGGTTGGAGACCGACCAAGTCAACCCCACGTGCGTCTTCGGCCGGGATGTGATCCTGGAGTTCAAGTTCACCGGTCGCTTCCCGGACGTCCTCCGCGAATGCACGCGCGTGTTCGGCCTGACCACCACCACGGCGGCCAAATACGCCGACGGCATCGCGCTCAAGGGCGAGAAGTTCTTCGGCTGGAACAACGCCATCGCACAGCTGCGCGCCAAGAAGCCGCTGGAGGAGTTCGATGATTCGCACGTCTTCCAGGAGGACGTGCGGGCGACCAAGACGCTGTTCTGATTTTTTGCTCGTAATCTTACTCCTAATCTTAATCCTGCTCCGCAACACGAACCCGAAACGCACATGAACGAGTGGATCTTTTTTCAAGGCGACACGTCGCTCGCCCCGCCCAACATCCCCGCCGTCGTCCTCGGCCTGCTCCTGTCCTTCCTGCTGGGCCAGATGCTCGCCTGGACCTACATGATGACCCACGCCGGCCTGAGTTACTCGCGCTCCTTCGTCAACGCACTGGTGGTCACCCCAGTCATCGTATCCCTGGTGATGACCGTGCTCTCGAACAACATCGTCACCGCTTTCGGCATGATGGCGGTCTTCGCCATCGTGCGCTTCCGCAACATTCTGCGGGACACACTCGACACCACCTTCGTGCTCACGTCCATTTTCATCGGGATGGGCTGCGGCACGCAGAAGTTTTCCACCACCGCCGTCGGGGCACTCATCATCCTCTCGATGATGATTTACCTCTGGTTCACCAACTTTGGCGCACGCCACCGTTACGACCTCATTCTGAACCTCCACTGGGCGCGCTCACCCGGTGAACTGATGGAACTGAGCAACCTGCTCAACCGCCACTCCCGCCGCGTGCATCTCGCCAGCCAGCGCACGCACACCGGCTACGAGGGCGCGGACTTCTCCTTCCGTCTGCTGTTGCGCGACCCGAACCGCGTGGATGAACTCGTCAGCGAAGTCAACGCCCTCGAAGGCGCCTCGCAGGTCACCACGCTCAAGGCTGAGGACGAGTCGGAGTTGTAATTCAGCGCGGAGCCGATCGGCAGGCCAACCGCTCGCGGCGGCGGACTGAATCGGCTCACTCTTTTTGCAGTCTCAGTCCGGTCATGAAACTGGACTACCGCAGAGGTTGGGAACTAGAGCGCGCGGCCTTTACGCTGATCGAGTTGCTGGTGGTGATCGCCATCATCGCCATCCTTGCCGGCCTACTTCTCCCTGCCCTCGGCAAAGCGAAGGCGAAGGCGCTCGGAGCCAAGTGCCTGAACAATTACAAGCAGACCTCCCTGGCGTATAAGCTCTACGCCGACGAATATGACAGCATCTTGGTGCCGTTTGTCTCGCCCGGCACCCCCTCAGCGCCGCCCATCGTGGTCCGCAGCCCCGCCACTACGGACACCTGGTGGCCGGACCAGTTGAAGCGTTTTTCCGCTGCAGACAAGAACCTGTTCCAATGCACGAAGATGCCCGTGGGCTGGTCTTCCAACGACTTCGGCATCGGCCTGAGCCAGCCGCAACTGGGATGGAGTGGTTACACACCGAACAGCCGACTCAGGGAGCAGAATGTCAACAAACCCTCCGACACTGTGGTCCTCGCTGACTCGGCGTTCGGAGTGCCCGCCTCCTGGGCCGTCGAGACCGACCCCGCAAAATGGCAAGGCCAGCAAGGCTCGGCCGTGAACCCGAATGAGCGCATCAGCTTCGATACCCCGGCCCCGGGCGGAAGTTTTCTCCAGGCTTTCTCCCGCCGCGTCATCAGCCGGCACGACGGCCGGACGGCTACCGGCTGGGTGGATGGCCACGCCGAAATCGTCCTGACGCGGTCGCTGGGATTTCTCCAGGCTGGCACCTTCATTCCGAACAC
>JBJTAU010000187.1:0-9782 GCA_046090965.1 Limisphaerales bacterium
CGGCGAGCGCCTCGTGCGCCGCCTGCACGGCCTGAGTGTCGAGTTCCACCCAGCCGGAGTCGGGCAGCTTCACGAAGCGGCCGGTCGCACTCGCGAGGCGCTGGAGGTCGGCGCGGGTGAGCTTCATGCCCTCCTGCTCCCACTCGGCGGAGACGCTGAACCAGTCAATGCCGCTGCCTTTGACGACGAGCTGCGGCTTGAGCTTGCGCGGCGTGAGGAAGAGGCGCTGGAACGCGCCGTTGCCAAGGAACTCGGCGTCGGGCGGGCGGTTGGCCCAGTTCGCGGACAGGACGCTGAAGAAGTTTTCCGCCGCGTCGCCGACCCAGAGGCCGGGCTCCGGCGTGAAGCAGTTAAGGCGGCGCAACCAGTTCACCGCCGGTTCGAGCCGAAGGTCGTCGAGGATTTCCGGCTTCCCGTTCTTGCCGTTGCGCTCGTCCTGCTCCCACTCGTGGCCGTTCCAGTGCCAGGCCGAGTTGTCGCGTTCGCTGCGGGCCAGCAGGCGGATGCGGATGACCTCGTCCACCAGCTCGAAGGTGAACTGCGGCACCGCGGGATGCGCGACGCAGAGCTGGTCCCAGTCCACGCCATTGTCGAAGTGCGCGCGGCGGAGGTTCATGAGGAAGCGGTGGCTCAACTTGCGCACCGGCACCATCGGCGTGCGCGCCATGGATTCCAGCAGCCCGCCGGGTGGCGCGTTGCGGAGCAGATAGAAGGTGTCGTCCACGAACGCCAGCGGCGGCTGGCCGGCAAACCACAGCGCATCCGTGAGCGGACGCAGTTCGCCGTTGGAGAGCTTGATGCGCTGGGTGAAGGCGAGTTCCTGCGAGCCGTTTTGCAAGTGCGGCGTCAGCTCGACCACCTGGCCGTGATAGACGATGGGTTTGGTGCCGCACTCCATCAGCAGCCGGCCGTGGTGGCCCCAGCGGGCAATCCACTGCAGCAGCTCCAGCCCTTGCAGCACGAAGTCGCTGTCCTTGTCCTCGCGGTGGCGGTTGTTCTCGACGATCCACTGGATGAACTCCCAGTCGAACGCGGGAAACAACTCCTGCTCGTGCGCGGCGCGTGTGTTCAGGTCAATCAAGTCGGCCAGCGACTTTTTCTTCTCGCCGGTGCGGGGACGGAAGAGGTGGAACTCGATGGCGAGCTGGTGCAGCGGCGAGTCCTTGGCCGCCGGCTGCGGCTTGCAGATGACGCGCAGACCGGCGCGCGGCGTGTCGAGGTGGACGGGCGCGGGCGGAAACAGCCAGTGCTCCAGCTCCGTCATGAGCTTGCCCTCCTGCTCGGCCTGCTCGATCTCGGCGAAGCGCGAGAAGTTGGCGTAGGGCTGGAGTTCCTGCGGGAGCGAACGGCCAGCGCGGAGGAAGAGGATGGCGAGTTCCTCCAGACGGGCCTTGCTCTTGGCCTCGACCATGCGCGGCCACCATTCGTTCGCGCCGAAATCCTTGCGGGAAAGATTGAGCTTCTCGAAATAGTCCTCCAGCAGCAGCCACGCGCGCTGCGAGTCCGTGCAGGTGCCGAAGAGATTCAGCAGGTTGCCGCGCTCGGCGATCTTCTCCTTGGAGTCAGCCAGTTCGCGGCGCAAATCCGCGAGCGCGCCGTAGGTTTGGTTGAGGACGGTGTGATGAGCAACGTATTTGGCCTGGTTCGCGCCGATGCGGCGCACGCGGCCGGGCTTGGCTACCTTTGGCATTTTCCAAAATCACTAAGTCAAAATTCAAAACCAAAACGGAGTATCATTGGCTCATAGATGCGCGCCACGGGTCAATCGGAAAAATGTCCGTTCTGGGACAGTGGGGAGCTTACGCCTCGCCCAGATCCGCGAGCTTGCGGGCGGCGGCTTCCCAGTCGGCGGTGAGGGTTTCCAACTGGTGCTGCACGCCCATCAACTCGCGGTTGAGGTGCATCGCCGCACCGGCCTTGGCGTAGGTCTCGGGCTTCTCCATCTCGACGGTTAGTTCGGCCTGACGGGCTTCGCAGTCGGCGATGTCTTTCTCCAGCCGGTGGACGAGTTGTTGCGCCGCCTTGCGCTCATTGGAGCGCGCCTGACGCTGTGCGGCTTCGAGGCGCTTCTGCTCCTTGCGGTCCACGCCGGGAGCGGGCGCGGTCCGGGCCGGCACACGCGGCTGCCCGGGCCGGGCATCGCTCAGGCCGGCGGTCAGCGCCACCCGGGCGGAAGTGGCCTTGGTCTTGTCGAGGTAATACTGGTAGTCCCCCGCGTAGGGCGTGAGGACGCCGGCGTTGACGTGAAGAACTTTGTTCGCCAGGGCGCGGATGAAATAGACGTCGTGGCTGATGAAGAGGAGCGTGCCGGTGTATTCCTTCAGAGCCTTGACCAGCGCGTCAATGCTCGCCATGTCGAGGTGCGTGGTCGGCTCATCCATGAGCAGCAGGTTCGGCGGGTTGAGCAACAGCTTCACCAGGGCGAGCCGGCTTTTCTCGCCGCCGCTCAGGACGGAAATCTTCTTGAACACATCGTCGCCCCGGAACAGGAAGCTGCCCAGCACGGTGCGGATATATTGCTCCGTCACGCGCTGCGGCGTGTCGGACGCCTCCTCGAGAACCGTGCGCGAGAGGTCGAGCGTTTCGGCTCGATACTGCGAGAAGTAACCGGACTGGACGTTGTGGCCGAGGATGCGCTCGCCGGCCTGCGGTTTGAGGACGTCGGCCAGCAGCTTGAGCAAGGTGGATTTGCCCGCGCCGTTGGGCCCGACCAGCACGGTGCGTTCGTCGCGCTCGGCTTGAAATTCCAAGTTGCGATAAACCGGGGCGGCGCCGTAGCTGAAGTCCACGCCTTTGAGCGTGATGACTTTCAACCCGCTGCGCTGCGGCTGCGGGAAGCTGAAGCCGACCGTGGCGTCATCGGCCACGGGCGCTTCGATCTTCTCCATGCGCTCGATTTGCTTGAGCTTGGATTGCGCCTGCGCGGCCTTGCTGGCCTTGGCGCGGAAGCGGTCGGCGAACTCCTGGAGGTGCGCGATTTCCTTCTGCTGGTTCTTGTAGGCGGCGAGTTGCTGCGCATCCTTCGCGGCGCGCTGGGCGAGGTAGTCCTCGTAGTTGCCGCGATAGCGCGTGTGCTTGCCGTGGCGGATGTCGATGATGCTGCCGACGAGCTGGTTGTGGAACTCGCGGTCGTGCGAAATCATCAGCACCGCGCCGGAATAGCCCTTGAGATACTCTTGAAACCAGAGCAGCGCCTCGAGGTCGAGGTGGTTCGTGGGCTCGTCGAGCATGAGCAAATCCGGCTCCTGCGTGAGCAACCGCGCGAGGTGCGCGCGCATCACCCAGCCACCGGACATCTCGCGCGCGGGCCGGTCGAAGTCCGAATCGCGGAAGCTCAGGCACTTGAGAATCCCGTTCTCCTTCGCCTCGATCTGGTAGCCGCCGAGGTCGTTGAAGCGCGTGTGAATGTCGTCGTGCGGGTCGAGATCGTCCGGGTGCGTGGAGTCCCAGGCCTTGAGTTTGCGGCTCAGATCGACGAAGTCGGGCGTGATGGCGGTGGCGAGTTCGACGACCGTCTCGTCACCCGCCGGCGCGCTCTCCTGCGGCAGGAAACCCAGCGTGACACCGCGCTCGAAGTTCACCTGCCCGTCGTCCGGCGCGTCCTGCTGAAGGATGAGCGAGAAGAGCGTGGACTTGCCCGCGCCGTTGGGCCCGACCAGCCCGACGCGGTCGCCGCGGTTCACCTGCAACGACACCTCGCTGAAGAGCGTGCGCCCGCCGAAGGACTTGGAGATTTCAGACAATGTCAGCATCCAGAGCGGCGGATGGTGCGGATGCGCGGCGCGCGGCGCAAGGGGGAGTATTGGGGGGAAGGAGTCAGAAGTCCGTATCCAGAATTCATGAGTCAAAAGCAAGAATGCGGAACCTCAATCGTATCCTCCGCCCTTCTGGATTCTGGATTCCGGTTCCTGGCTTCTCCCTCAGAAAACCTCCGGCACGCCTTCCTCCATGATGCGCACCTGTTTCGCGGTGCCGTTGTAGCGGGCGATGTCCCGCAGCCAGCGCGGCGGCTCGTCCATTTCCTCGAAGGACAGCTTGAAGGTGCCGTAGTGCATAGGGACGAACCATTTCGCCTTCACCTCGCGAAACACTTTCACTGCCTCGTCCGGCCCCATGTGGACGTTGCGGAAACTCTCCGGGTAATACGCGCCGATGGGCAGCAGCGCGATCTCCGGCGCGAGGCGCGCGCCGATTTCCTTGAAACCGTCGAAGTAGGCGCTGTCGCCGGCGTGATAGACCGTGCGGCCCTGATGCTCGAGCACGAAGCCGCCGTAGCCGCGATGCTTGTCCGTGAGCGTGCGCGCGCCCCAGTGTTTGCACGGCGTGAGCGTCACCTTCCAGTCGCCGTGGCTGAAACTTTCCCACCATTGCAGCTCGACGATGCGGCTGAAGCCCAGTCCGCGCGCGAGGTCCCCCATGCCCCACGGCATCACGCCGATCTTCGGATGCGGCAGCTTGCGGATGGACGGCTTGTGGAAGTGGTCGAAGTGCGCGTGCGTGAGCAGCACGAGGTCAATCGGCGGCAGGTCCGAGATTTTCAGGCCCGAATGCCGCAGCCGCTTCAGGAGGAAGAGCCAGTTGGCGAAGTTCGGGTCAATCAGCGCGTTGAGGTCGTTGAACTGCACGAGGAACGACGCATGGCCGATCCACGTCAGCGCGAGGTGGCCGCGCTCCAGTTTCGGGAACACCGGCGGCTTGTGCTCGCCGAGCCGCCGCGTGAGGAGCGCCTTCCACACCATCTCGCGGAAGAACGTGCGCGGGTTGAAGGCCTTCGTCGGCGTAAGCTCCTTGAACGACCTCGGCACCTTGCGGCGACCGGCAGCGGCGTGACCATGTCCCGAACCTGGCTCCATACGCGTGCTCCTGCTGACGGCGGCAACGTGTCCCACCCACCGCAAAACCGAAAGCCAAAATTTGCGCTTTGCACAACTCAGTCAGCCACCGTTTCATCGCCGCATGACTTTGGAAGAACGGTTCACCACCTACCTCCGCAAACAGCCCGTGCTGGGCAACGGCGTTTATCTCGCCAAGACCGCCGTCGTCCTCGGCGACGTGACGCTCGGCGAAAACTCCAGCGTGTGGTATGGCGCGGTGCTGCGCGGCGACATCAACCGCATCGTCGTCGGCGCGAACTCGAACATCCAGGACAACGCCGTGGTGCATCTCGCCGACGACTTCCCCTGCCTCATCGGCGAATGGGTCACGGTCGGCCACTCAGCCATCGTCCACGCCTGCACCGTCGGCGACGAATGCCTCATTGGCATGGGCGCGACCATCCTCGACGGCGCGGAGATCGGCGCGCAAAGCATCGTCGGCGCGAACGCGCTGGTGACCGGCGGGACCAAGGTGCCGCCCGGTTCGCTCGTGCTCGGCTCACCCGCGAAGATGGTGCGCGCGCTCAAGCCCGAGGAACGCGCCGGCCTGAAATACTGGGCCGAGAAATACGTGGCGAACGGAGCTTACTGCCTGAAGCACCAACTCAACGTCGGCGCGCTGCTGGCGACGTGAACTTCACTTCCGCTCGTGCGCGAGGAACCACTCGCAGAGCTTCGGGTTGTTGTAGGTCGCGGTCCACGAGTCGTGCTGGGCCTCGGGATAGACGGTGAGTTGCACGTCCTTCAGGCCGAGTTTCTTGAGCAAGGCGACCATGCGCTCCGATTCGGAGAGCAGCACCACCGGATCCTTGGCGCCGTGAAACGCCCAGACGGGCGTGGCCTTGAGCGCGGCGGATTTGTTCTTCGGCACCAGCAGGTAGTCCAGCGTGTTGCCGCCACCGCAGATGGGCGCGACCGCGGCGAAGCGCTCCGGTGCCTTGGCCAGCAGCGCCCATGAGCCGTAGCCACCCATGCTCAGGCCGGTGAGATAAACGCGCGACGCGTCCACCTTGTGCGCGGCGAGCACGCTGTCGAGCAGGCCGAGCAACGCGTCGGGATCCCAAACTTGATCCGTCGGGCACTGGGGCGAGACGACGATGAACTTCTCCGCGAGCAGCTTGGTGGCGGCTTCGCGGTCGGTGCGGGTGGCGTCGGTTTCGTTCTTTGGCACGGGCGGATTCTTCTTCACGAGCTTGGGCGGGCCGTGGACGGAGACGAGGGGGAGGTTGGCCCCGCGCTCGCCCGCGCCGTGGAGGAAGAGGATGAGTGGCCACCGTTTCGCCGCTTTTGCGTCGTAGCCGGGCGGGAGATAGAGGAGGTAGCCGAGCTCGGCCTGATGGCTGAATTTTCCAGAATACTGGTGACGGGTTTGCATGAGTTCGGGGTCCGGGGCCGGCGCGGTGGCGGCAGCAACCGCAGCGAGCAGCAGGAGGGTGGCGAGGGAGCGGTGGAGGAGGTGCAGGCGGCGCGTGGTCATAGGAGCTGGCGGAGTATTGCCGGGCGCCGACGGCGAGGCAAGCCGCTGGCCTGCAAATGTCTTGTGACGCCGAAACGCACCGCGCTACGTTGACCGCACATGAGTGACGGTTCGGAAGCCGCGCCGGCCTGGTTTTGCGTGCGGTCGCAGATCAAGCATGAGCACATCGCCGCCGGCCACTTGCGGCAGTTGCCGGGGGTGGACGTGTTCTGCCCGCGCGTGCGATTCCAGCGCGCAACTCGGCGCGGTAAGGTGTGGTTCACCGAGGCGATGTTCCCGAATTACCTCTTCGCGCACTTTGAGCTGCGGAACCTGCGAGTCATCCAGGCCGCTCATGGAGTCGCGGGAGTGGTGCATTTCGGCAGCCACTTCGCGCCCGTGGCCGACGAGGTCATCAGTGACTTGCGCGAGCGCTTGGATGAGACGGACTTGAAGGTTTGCCCCGACGCGGTGCAACCCGGTGACGAAGTCGTCATCGCGGACGGATCGTTCATGGGCATCACCGCAGTCGTGCAGCGGCTCATGCCGGCGAAGGACCGCGTGCGCGTGCTCCTGGAATTTCTTGGACGACCGGTCGAAACCGAACTTGCTTCTGCCAGCCTCGTCAAAACCGGCGTCAACCCACGCCTCGACTAACCTGCTTTATGGCTGTTCCGCTATTCGACATCAAACCGCAGAACCAGGCCCTCGCCGCCGAGCTGCAAGCCGCCTTCGCTCGGGTGCTGGCGTCCGGCCAGTTCATTCTTGGCCCCGAGGTGCAGGGCTTCGAGCGGCAATGCGCGGAATACCTCGGGGTGAAGCACGCGCTGGGGATTTCGTCGGGCACAGACGCTATCCTGCTCGCGTTGATGGCGCTGGGCATCGGGCCGGGGGACGAGGTGATTTGCCCGAGCTTCACGTTCTTTGCCACCGCCGGCTGCGTCGCGCGCACGGGGGCGACACCAGTCTTCTGCGATGTGCGGGCTGATACGTTCAACCTTGATGTGGCTGACGCTGCGCGTCGCGTCACGCCGCGGACCAAGGCCATCATTCCGGTGCATCTCTATGGGCAGGCGGCGGAAATGGAGGCGCTCAACGCACTGGCGCGGCAGCATGGATTCAAGGTCATCGAGGACGCGTGCCAGGCTGTGGGGGCCACGCAAGGAGGACGGTCCGTCGGTGGGCTCGGTGATTTCGGGACCTTCAGCTTCTTCCCGACGAAAAATCTTGGGGCGTTTGGCGATGCGGGCCTGCTCACGACCAACGACGATGCCTTGGCGCAGCGCGCCACTCTGCTGCGCAACCATGGTGCGCACCCGAAGTATTATCACCAGTTCGTCGGCGGGAACTTCCGGCTTGATGCCTTGCAGGCCGCGCTGCTCGCGGTGAAGCTGCCGCAGTTGGATGGTTACACGCAACGCCGCACGGCGAACGCCGCGCGCTACCGCGCGCACCTCATTGGGCTGCCGGGCGTCGGCACGCGCCTGATTCTGCCGGCCAGCCAGTCCGGCAACGGCCACGCCTGGAACCAGTTCACTGTCCGCCTGCCCGGCGCGGGGCGACGCGATGCGTTGCGCGACTGGCTTGCGGCGCGGCAGATCGGCACGGAGATTTACTACCCGGTGCCGCTGCACGCACAGGCGTGTTTCGCTGCACTGCGGCAGACGGATACGGATCTGCCCGTGTCCGCCCGGCTTGCGGGCGAAGTCTTGAGCCTGCCCATTTTCCCCGAGCTTACGGCGGCGCAGCAGGATGAGGTGGTCGCGGCCGTGGCTGACTTTCTCGCAGCCGGAAAATAGCTGAACCGGCCATGCGAGGGCCGGGGGAGCGACTGGCCCCGTGCGGCGGCGCAAAATTCGTGTCCTTCGGCCTTGCTACTTGGTTAAATCCCTCCGGTCACCATGCGCATTCTTCTCTTTGGCTCCAGCGGGCAGATCGGCACCAACCTTGCCCTGCGCCTGCTGGCGGACGGCCATGAGGTGTTCGGCGTGGACAAGCGCGCGAACACCTGGACCGATCGCTTCCCAACGCTGTTGCAGGACCTCAGCGGCCAGCTCACCGCGTCAGCCTCGGGCATCGGCGATGCGGAATATCCCAAGGCCGACGTGGTGGTGCATCTCGCAGCCAATGCCAAGGTCCACCAGCTCGTGAAGGAGCCGCATCGTGCGCTGGAAAACATCACCGTCACCTTCAACGTATTGGAATACTGCCGGCTAGCAGGGCGCCCGTTGGTCTTCTCCAGCAGCCGTGAAGTCTATGGGGACATCCACCGTTTCAGCACGGCGGAAGCGAGCGCGGATTTTGCCTACACGGAGAGCACCTATTCGGCGAGCAAGATCGCCGGCGAGGCGCTCATCTACTCCTACGCGCGCTGCTACGGACTGCCGTATCTCGTCTTCCGCTTTAGCAACGTCTACGGCCGCTTCGACAACGACATCGAGCGCATGGAGCGCGTCATCCCGCTCTTCATCCGGCGCATTGCGGCGAATCAGCCCATCACCGTGTTTGGCGCCGACAAGGTGCTCGACTTCACCTATGTGGACGACTGTGTGGATGGCATTGCGCGCGGGGTTGCAGCCTTGGCGGAGGGCCGGGTGAAGAACGAGACCATCAACCTCGCCTTCGGCCGGGGCAACACGCTCGTCCGCATGGCCGAGCTGGTCGGCCAGGCCCTCGGCAAGACTCCGCAAATCAACCTTTCGCCGTCCCAGTTGGGCGAAGTCACCCGCTATGTGGCGGACATCTCCAAGGCCCGGACCCTACTAGGCTACGCGCCGCAGGTGCCGCTGGAGCAGGGCATCCCGCTTGCCGTGGCGTGGTCGCAGCAGTGGAGCCGCGATCAGGCCCGTTCCCGCTTAGGTTAGGCTGTGGCGCAAAATTTGCCCACTTTGCGGTTGTGCGCTGCGCCGAGAAGGTTACCTTCTGCCCGTCCACACCATGAAAGCAGCACATGCACCTATCGCCGCCTCCCGGGCTGGCTTCACCCTCATTGAACTGCTGGTTGTCATCGCGATCATCGCGATTCTGGCGGGCATGCTCCTGCCGGCTCTTTCCAAGGCCAAGGGTAAAGCGCACCTGACCAAGTGCATGAACAACAGCCGGCAGATCGGCTTGGCCACCCAGTTGTATGCCGGGGACCACGATGATGCCTACCCGCGCGGCGCCGCGATCAGCGGCTCCCCCGCGACCTCCGCCAATTCTCCCAACGCCTGGAACATGCTTCTATTGCGTTACCTCGGGATCACCTCGGCCAACCCCACTTCCGTGCCCGTCTACGAGTGCCCCAGCAACGCAGACCGCGGTTCCCAGGTGGCAGGCGTGCTCTTTCCCGTCAGCTACCGGGCCAACGAGCACATCTTCCGCAATGTCGGGCAGACCGGGTTTCCCACCCCGCTGCGTGCGCAGCAAATCCAGTCGGCTTCCTCGATCCTGCTGATGATCGAGAAGAACAA
>JBJTAU010000188.1:0-4851 GCA_046090965.1 Limisphaerales bacterium
GCGCGGCCGACCAGATCGTCGTCGCGCTCGACTAGGCGACGGGCATGGACTGGTGGAAGGTGAAGCGCTCGACGGATTACAGCGACCTCGACGCCGCCGGCAAGCCGACGGCCGAAGGCGACCTCCGCAAAGGCTACGCGACCGGGCAAATTGCCGTCATCGAAGGCAAACCCGTGCTCCTCAGCAACGGGGCGAAGGCGCATTACGGCTACGACCCGCTCACGGGCAAGGAGCTGTGGCAGGTGGAGAATCAACCGTTTCACTCCACCGGCTCCCGACCCATCTACGGGCACGGGCTCATTTTCTTCGCCGCCGGTTTTTCCAAGGGTCACTTCTACGCCATCAAGCCACCGCCCGCCTCCGCTTGGAAAGCCGGCAACATTCTGGACGCCTCGAAAGAGAGCGAACCGGCCGCCGGCAAGCCGCAACTCGTGTGGAAGCTGACCAAGGGCGTGCCCGAGACGCCGTCGCCCATCCTGCACGGTGACCATCTTTACCTCGTGGACAACAGCGGCTTCGCCAGCGCCGTTGAGGCCAAGACCGGCAAAGTGGTTTGGGCCGAGCGCACGCCGCTGAAGGCCGTGTATGCCTCGCCCGTGTTCGCCGAGGGCCGCATCTACGCTGCCGACCGCGAAGGCCGGTGCGTGGTGCTCGCTGCGGCGCCGGAGTTCAAGCTGCTGGGCGAGAGCAAGCTCGACGGCCCGATCGAGGCCTCGCCCGCCATCAGCGGCAAGGCGCTCTATCTGCGCACGGCGAAGACCCTGTATCGGATCGAGCAGTGATGTGGCGCCCGATCCACTCTGAATCAAACTGAGTGCTTCAGGGCTTTTTGTAGATTGGCTTCTTCACCACCTCGGCGGCAAAACGGCGGCCCCGGATTTCAATCTCAATTCTTCCGCCCACCTCGGCGCACTGCGGCGGGACGTAGCCCATGCCGATGCCGTTGTTCAGCGACGGGCTTTGCGTGCCGCTGACGACCTCGCCGACTGCACTGCCGCCGACCCAGATCGCGTAGTGCGGACGCGGTGGCGGGGACTTGTCCGTCATCTTGAACGCCACGAGCTTCTTTTTCGTGCCGTTGGCCTTCTCGTGCGCGAGCACGGTGCGCCCCACGAACTCGCCCTTGTCCAGCGCGACAAAGAAGCCGAGGCCCGCCTCGATCGGCGTGGTGTTTTCATCCAGTTCGTGACCGTAGAGCGGGTAGCAAACCTCCGTGCGCAACGTGTCGCGCGCGCCCAAGCCGCAGGGCTGGAGGCAGAACTGATGGCCGAGGTTCAGCGCCTTGTCCCACACCGCCTCGATGAGCGGCGCGGGCGTGATGACCTCGAAGCCGTCCTCGCCGCTGTATCCCGTGCGCGCCACGCAGACGAGCTGGCTGTCGAAGGCGAACTGCGCAATCTGGTTCTTCTTCAACTCGCTCGGCTTCGCGACGAGCGTGCCACCGGTGGACGCGGCGGGGAAAAGCTGGTCGAGCAGTCCCGGCGTTTTCGGCCCCTGGATGGCGACGGCGGCGGTGTGATCAGAGAGGTTCGCGAGCGTTACGTCCGCATGTTGCGGGAAGGCCCCGAGTCGCTCCTGCAACCAGGCCACGTCGGGCTCGATGCGCGAGGCGTTGATGATGAGCAGGTATTCCTGCTCGCCGAGGCGGTAGGCGTAGAGGTCGTCAATCACCCCGCCGTGCTCGTGGCACATGAGCGTGTATTGGCCGAGGCCGACGGTAAGCTTGCGGATGTCGTTCGTGAGTGTCGCATTGAGAAACGCCTCCGCCGCCGGCCCGCGCACGATCACCTCGCCCATGTGCGAAATGTCGAAGATGCCCGCCGCACGGCGCACGCAGAGATGCTCGTCTGTGATGGTGGAATACTGAACGGGCATTTCCCATCCGCCGAATTCGATGAGCTTGCCGCCCGCGCGCTGATGCGCGGAGAAGAGAGGAGTGCGTTTGAGGGGCATTGGAGAGTTGCGATTGCTGATGGGCGAATGGGGCAACCGGGCGCGGTCAGTAATGGTGCCGGCAGGAGACCACCACGATGGCCGCATCGGTCACGCGATAGACGAGCCGGTGTTCCTCGGTGATGCGGCGCGACCAGCAGCCGCTGAATTGATGGCGCAACGGCTCCGGCTTGCCCAGGCCGGTGAACGGCTCACGCGCGGCGTGCTGAATCAGCTCCAGCACCTTTTGCTGTCGCCGCCAATCGAGCTGTCCCCATTCTTCCAGTTCGCGGAATGCCAACGGGCTGAAGTGAATCGCACGCATCAGGCAGCGTGCTCGGCTTGCAACTTCTGGCTCAAGGCGAGGAACTCTTCGTAGGTGAAAGTGACCAGCTCACCCGAGTCCGCTTGGGCGATGGACTTCTCAAGGGCCGCCTTCATGCGCGGATTCGCCAGCAGCCACTCCGTCTCGTCCAGTTTCTCCTCGACGCAAATCGTCACTTGCCGGTGCGGGAACATGGTCTTCACGCCGGCCAGAAAGCGCTCGTCCAGCTCATCGGTGTTGATCGCAAAAGTGGTTTGCATGGTGGAATGCTAGCGGGAGCAGTCAGACAATTCAACCTCAGTGCGGCCGGCCCACGCCATGCACTTGCGAGAGGTAATTCCCAATCGCCGCCGCGCTGGAGACGAAGTGCAGGCCGTTGTGCGTGCCGACCTCGACGCCCTGCGCACCAGCGGGCACGCCGTCGGCGATGACGAGCACGGGGCAGCTCTGGTTCGCCTCGCCGATGAGCGAGAGGATTTCCTTCCGGGGGCGCGGGAAGTCCACGTAGCGCACGTCGAGCTCATGCCGGAGCCGCGGGTAGAAGGCCAGCACGCCGGTGATCTGGGCACACTCGGGGCAGTAGTAAGGCGCGCCGGAGCCGTCGGGGAAGTCGTGCTTGAGGAGGAAGAGGATGTCGCGGTGCATGAAAGCAATTTCAAATTGGCAATTGAAAATTGAGAATTTGCAATTTCCTAGCCCCACTTCTCCGTCTTCATCTGCTCCTTCGGCAGCTTGAGTTCTTCCAGCACGAGGCGCTCGGTGGCTTCGACCAGTTCGTTCGTGCCGCAGGCGTAGAAGACCGTGTTCGGCAGGTCGTGGACGTGTTCCTTGATCCACTCGGCAGTGATTCGGCCGCGCCGGCCGGTCCAAGGATCGTCCTGGTGCAGGCGCGTGCAGGTCACGTAGAAATCAAAGTGCTCGTTCTCTTGTTCGAGCTGCTTGAACTCGTCGTGGAAGATGATGTCGTTGGTGGTGCGGACGCTGTAGAGGATGGTGAGCCGTGTGTCGAGTTCGCGGCGCGTGGCTTCGCGGGCGAAGGCGCGGAAAGGCGTCACGCCGCTGCCGCCCGCGATGCAGACGAGGTGCTTGCCCGGCGGGTCGAAGACGGGGAGGAACGACCCCGTCGGCTCGATGACCCAGAGTTTGTCGCCGGGCTTGGCCCAATCCACGAGGCGCGTGCCCATCTTGCCGTCGCGCTTCACGGTGATCTCGTAGAAGCCGCGGTCCAGGGCGCAGGAGGAGAGTGAGTATGCGCGCTTGTAGCTCGGGGTGTCCGGCCAATACACCGTGATGAACTGGCCCGTCTTGAAATCCACCTCGTAGCCCGCCGGCCACTGGAGCCGGAGGGTTTTGGTGTCGGGCAGCTCCGTGGTCACCGTCTCGATGAGCATCTCCGCGATTTGTTTCGGCATAACGCAGCGCGCAGCTTAGGGACGACCCGTGCAGGCGCAAAGCGATTTTCCTTCCAGGCTTCAGCGTGGCACGACATAGGTGCCGGAGAGTTTGTCGGTCCATGCTCGCCACGGACGCTCGCCGATGCTGCCGAGATGGGACAATACGGCCATCAGGCTGATGGCTCCGCAGCGCACCAAGTTCACCGTCTTGATGGCCAACGGTGCGCCGGTCCACGGATTGACCAGCAACAGGCTGACGACGACCAACCAGACGGCCAGCGGGACGACTCCGATCACCCAGCGCCACAATGCCCGCCCGCGCGACGCCGGCACGCCGTGCCGGTCCACCAGCGCCAGCCCCATCAGGCGGAAGAGCAGCGGCTGCCCGGTGATGAGCGCGACGAGGCCGGAGACCATGCCGCCAAACACCAGCAGCCCCATCACGACATTCGAGCCAAGCGTGACCAACTGCCGCGCGTGGGACGCCTGAGCTTCGGCCACCAGCTTTGGCCCGGCTGTCCGGGCGGACGCCAACTCCGTCGGCGTGGCCGTGTGCGCAAGCATGAGCGAGTTGGTGAGGAACTGGCGGTCCGGCTCGTCCAGCCAGCCGCCCAGGTGCGGGCTTTCCCAGAACAGGCGGTTGGTCAGCACATCGGCAAATTCGCCGCCCAGGTAGAGTTTGAACGTGCGCAGCTTCGCTTCAGTCGTGAATGGGGCGTCAGCGAAAGTGCCGGTCATGGCAGGCTTGTCGGGGAAGAGCCGCTTCCACTCGGCATGCCAGCGCCGCGTGTAGTGATGCTGCATGATCGGAACCAGCACGCCGAAAAGCACGATGATGCCCAAAGGCAGCAACACGGCGTTGAAGCGCTGCCGCGCCGACACAACAGCCGGCTGCCGTGTGAGCGATTCCAGGTTGCCGCGCAGCAGCTCCAGTGAATCAAAGGCACGCGTCTCAAGCCGTTCAAGAAACGCCCGCGCCGGCAGCGGCGCGGGGCCTTCGGCCAGGGCACCCTGTGCATCGCGGCCCAACCGCGCCGCGTCCGCAACGCGATGTAGCAACTGCTGGAGCGAACCGAGGTCCGTTGCCGGCGCATCGGCTTCCGCCCCCGTCAGTCCGGGGCAGGGGAAATCCAGCACGACTGCCTGACCGTCGGCGCGGACCCACACATGGTCGATTTGAAACGTGGGCGCGGGTGATTC
>JBJTAU010000189.1:0-8605 GCA_046090965.1 Limisphaerales bacterium
CGTCGAGGTGCCGGCCCAGTTGCTGCGAAGTTGTCTGGCAATGATGCCGGAAATCTCGCTCGATGGTGTCCTCCAGCGCCTCGCGATGGCGCGGCAGTTCCCGCTGGACGTAGTCCGGCAGGCCGGCGACCAGTGCAGGGATGCGCTCGCGGACCTGGCTCCCGAGGGCGTCAGCCTTCTCCACGACCTGTTCCTGCACAAAGGTGGTGGTGAACTCCGCGGCGGACTTGGGCTTCAGATGTTGCACCAAGGTGCGCGTGACGAAACTCATGTAGCCGACCACCACGAGGAGGATGACAACTCCAGCGACGCGGGTGCGCTGCAACGCGCGCCGCGTGGTGGCCCGTTAGTTCGCCAAGAATTGCTCCGCGGCAGCAGCCCCGTTAGCGGGCGATTCGGGTGCGGGATTCGGATTGGGAGAGTTCATGGCTGAGTGGGTTTGGCCTTCTTCGGGAGCTTGGCAGGCACAGTAGGTTCGGTTTCGGTCACGTGGAGATCGGCAAACTCATCGCGAATGAGATCGAACACCAGCAGCGCCATGTCCCAGGAGGGCAGCTCCTCAGCGGCCCGAACGACCTCGGTTTTCTGGATGTGCGCGACATCGTCCATGATCAAGGCCAGCGATTCCAAGTGCGGTGAGAACAACTGATGCGTGACGTGGTCGAGCCGCTGGTGCGCCAGATCCGTCAGGCCCAGCACCAGCGTGGCGACCCGCTGCTCGCTGACCTCGGGATAGGTCTTGCGGATGTCAGCCTCGCGTTTCTTGAGCATGGCTCCGAACGAGGCCTGCAATGCCTTCTCACCCCGGCGCGGAACATTGTTGATCAGCACCTCGATCTCCTTTTTCAGCGCGCCGGCCAGCTCGGGCGTGCGGTCGTTGAGCCGCGCCAACTCCTGCTCCACCGCGCGCCGGGTTTCGCTGAACGTCTGCTGGGCGACCTTCTCCACGGTAGGCTGCACGTCGCGCTTGAGCCCGTCGGTGAAGGCGGCAACGAACTCCTCGCGCGGCGGACCGTCCGCCACCAGATTCTCAGCCGCGCGATAAATGGCGAAGACGCCGGAGCAGACTATGGCGATGGTGGCGAGGGGAACGACCGTCCGCCACAGCCGCAACTGTGTGCGCAGCGATTCCAGCTCCTTGATTTGGGCGGACACCTCTTCGGGGGTCATAAAGAGGACCTTTCGTTACAGGATTGGTTGAACGGGACGTGCCCATTCAACGCCCGTCGGCGGCGGCTGTCAAACCCACGAAATGGCGATGCCCAACGGCATCCAGTGCTTCCGCCGAGGCCACCGCCCACGTCCTATACCACTTGGTGCGTCGCTCAGTAAGTCGCCCGGCCACCGGAGAGGTCGAACACCCCGCCGGTGGTGAAGGCGCAGTCGTCCGAGCAGAGCCAAGCCACCATCGCGGCGGCCTCGTCCACTTTCCCGAAGCGGCCCATTGGGATCTTCGAGAGCATGTAGTCGATGTGGTATTGCGCCACCTGCTTGAGGATATCCGTCTGGATGACCGCCGGGGTGATGCAGTTGACGAGGATGCCGTTTTGCGCCAGCTCCTTGCCCAGCGACTTGGTCAGGCCGATGACGCCCGCCTTGGCGGCGCTGTAGTGCGAGGCATTGGGGTTGCCTTCCTTGCCCGCGATGGAGGCGATGTTCACGATGCGGCCATACTGCTTCTCCAGCATGATGGGGACGACGGCCCGGCAGACATAGAATGGGGCGTTGAGGTTCGTGTTGATGACGGCCAGCCACTGCTCGGGCGTGTATTCCCACAGCTTGCCATTCGCGCCCGCAATGCCCGCGTTGTTCACGAGCAACTCAATCGAGCCAAACTCCGCCTTCGTCGCGGCAGCGGCGGCGAGGACGGCACCTGCGTCTGTCAGATCCACCGTCTGCGTCGCCACGGTGCCGAGCGCGGAAAGTTTGGCCTTCGCCTCCTTCAAAGCATCGGCGTCACGATCCCACAGGCAGACGCTCGCGCCGGATTGCAGCAGGCGGGTGCTGATGGCGAAGCCGATGCCGCGTGCGCCACCGGTGACGATCCCGTGTTTGCCCTTCAGGTCGAGTTGATTCATGCAGTGGCTTGGTTAGCGGCTCGCACGTCAGTGGACAAGCAACTTCGGTCGGCCAGTGGGGGGGACCTCCTTTGAAGTCATGAACCCAATCGCAATAGCGATCCATCTGGGCTGGCTGAGGCGGAGCAGAGCCACATCAGCTCCCGCCGCCGGGCTGGGATTCGACCCAGCGCACGGCGTAGTGGATCAGTTCGGGGCTGGTGGCGAGCTTGAGCTTGGTCTTGATGTTCACGCGGTGGACCTCGACGGTCTTGACGCTCAAGTGAAGTTGCGCCGCGATTTCCTTGGTGCTGCGGCCCCGGCCGATGAGCTGAAAGACTTCAAACTCGCGGTCGGAGAGCGACTCGACGGAGCCGCCAGCGTCGCCGGGACGGTGACCGGTGAAGGCGTCCAGGATGCGCGCGGACATTTTTTCGCTTACGAAAACCCGGCCCGCCAGCACGGCCCGGATCCCTTCCATGATGCGTTTGCCGCCCTCCTGTTTCATCACGTAGCCGCGTGCGCCGGCGCGGAGCACGCGTTCGGCGTAGAGGGAGTCGTCGTGCATGGAGAGCACGAGCACCGCCAGACCGGGCACGAGCGCCTGAATGTCCTTGATAGCTTCGAGGCCGCTCTTGCCGGGCAGCGAGATGTCCATGAGCACGAGGTCGGGTCCGAAGGTTTCGACGGCTTGCAAGGCTTCGCGGTGGTCTGCGGCCTTACCGCACACGACGAGGTCAAGCTGCGCGGCGATGAGCGCAGCGAGCCCATCCCGCATCATCGGGTGATCGTCCACGATCAGAATTTTCTTCCGTGCGGGTGCGCTTGGTTTGGTTCGCTTGGCTTTCATCGGGAGGAGCGTTTCTCCGCGCGCGGCAAGGACCGACGCACCGAGCACGCCACCGTGGTGCCACCGGGCTCGCCACGCTGCACGACGACGGATCCGCCGATCATGCCGGCGCGGTATTGCATGATGCGCAGGCCCGCGCCATTGCGCGGCGGCGGGTCCGGGATGCCGCAGCCATTGTCTTTCACTGCGAGGAAGATGCGGTCGGCCTCCGCAGAGAGGCCGATCTCGATGCGCCGGGCCTTGCCGTGCTTAAGCGCGTTGCCCACCGCCTCCTGCGCAATGCGGTAGAGATGCGTGGCGGTGGCGTTCTCGTGGATCTGCACCGGTTGATGGCATTGGAAGACACAGTCCACGCGGAACACCTTCGTCGTGGCGTGCGCCAGCTCCTGCAGGGCGGACATGAGGCCTTCCGACTCCAGCACCACGGGGCAAAGACCGTGCGCCAGCATCCGCGTCTGCGAGATGACCTCGCGGACGTGCGCGGCAATCTGGCCGGCCTGGGCGGAATGCTTCTTCGTCTTCGGAGCCAGGGCCAGCTCCAACACCTGGCTCATCAGCTCGATGCCGGCGAGTTGCTGGCAGATGCCGTCGTGCAAGTCCTGCCCGATGCGCCGTTGCTCCTGCTCACTGATGTTGAGGATCTCCTCCTGCAACCGGCGCCGCTCGGTGATGTCCGTGCGGATGGCGATGAACTGCTGGGGCTTCCCCGCCGCGTCCACGAACGGGCAGATGGTGGTGGCGACCCAGTAGAAGCTGCCGTCTTTGGCCCGGTTGCGAATCTCGCCCTGCCAGGTCTGGCCGCGCTGGATGGTCTGCCAGAGGTTTTGGAAGAACTCCTTCGGGTGGTGGCTGGAATTGATGAGGCGGTGGTCCTGGCCGAGCAGTTCGTCGCGGCGGTATTGGGAAATCTTGCAGAACTTGTCGTTCACGTAGGTGATGCGACCGCGCGCGTCCGTGATGGCGACGATGGAATGCGCGTCGAGCGCGGCCTCCAGCTCCCGCAACTGATTGAGGGAAGTATCGGTTCTGGCGCTCACGGCCAAGCGCTCCAAAGCAGCGAGGCGCTTCATCAATTCAGCTTTGCTCAGTTTGGAGAGAGCGGGCACGCGGCACAGGATACAACTCCGCGCCGCTCAGACACGACTAAAGCACCGCGCCTTCCGGCTGACGGCGTCTGGCACCGTTCCCGGCATTGCGGCGCGGCCGGCGGCCGGACGCGGCCTCCGCCTCGACTTGGAGAGCTTGGCGCAAGCGTGTTTCCGCCAGCAGCCAGTGCTCGAGGTCGCGACCTTGCGGACGGCCTTCCTCGATCCAGATGGTCATCGCGCAGAACGCGGTCTCGTCGTGCGTCGGTTCGCGACGCGGCGGCGCGGGGTCGCGGTTGGCCGCGTCGTCTGGCTCAGTCTTGGCACTCATGTAGGCGCCCGTTGGTTCGCGGCGGGACTTAGACCGCCGCCGGCAGGTGCGCGCGGTATTCCGTGGGCGACTGGCCGGCGAGCTTCTTGAAGATGCGGTTGAAGTGCGTGAGCGACTGGAAGCCGACCTCGTAGGCGATTTCGCTGATGCGCAGATTCGGATTGAGCAGGAGGTTCTTCGCCTTCTCGATGCGGATGCGCGAGAGGTAGTCGGTGAAGTTGATGCCCGTGGCCTTCTTGAACATCTTGCAGAAGTAGAAGGTGCTCGTGTTGACCGCTTTGGCGACCATGCCCAGCGACATGTCCTCCTTGTGGTGCTCCTCGATGAACTGCTTGGCGCGCGTGATCATGGGCGGCTCGGCGTTGGCGTTCCGCACCATGATCTGGTTGCTCACCATGCCGAGGTGGTCGGCGAAAATGTGAAGGAGGTTGAGCGCGGCCTCGTGGCGCTTGGCGGACAGGACCGGCGTGTTGAAATAGGCCTCGTGGATCGCCTCGCGGCTGGCGGCTACGCCACCGTCCTGGGCCAGCTGCGCGGCGCGAGCGAACTGCGCCTCGGTAGGTTTGCGGCGGAACACCTGGCCGGTCTGAAGGTAACCAATCGTTTTCTCACCCGTGCGGACGGGCACGGCGGAGTCGCACAAGCCAAACTGGCAAGTGACGCTGGCCGGGCAGGTCTGGGCGGCCTCGGTGAGTTGCTGCTGGGTTTGCAGGCACGCGGCACAGGTGCGGCTGCGCTCGGCCATCATCGCGCAGAAGGGGTTTTCGTTACGGCGACCATGGTGCGGAAGCTGCCAGCTCTCGACCGGGCGGAGGTTGACGGGCAGGCCGGTCATCTCGTTAAACGCCTTCTCGTAGTCCTGATAGACCTGCGAGTGGGCCAGGGTGTTGACGATGTGATTGCTGTCTTCGTGAGTGTTCATAGGTCGCCTCGGATGGGTTGAGTTGAGCAGACCGGGACGACCGACCGTGCGTTTCTTGCCGCGCGGCTGAACTTTTCTTGTCGTTCCGTTCTTGCTTTCACGCCGCCAAGTTAGGAGCGGCGAGCGGGGGCAACAATTGGGGCCGGCCCCAAACCGGAGCAGTGGCGGAAGCCTAGTCGGCTAAGGGAAACGCCTAGCAACCAGACCGGCGATGGGATCAAATCGGCAGGAAGGCTCGTTACGCCTGCTTCCAACCGAGCGACGCGTCGTCGCGCCGAACTGCTATAATACTGCCAGCCGTTGTCGCTCTCGGCGGCGAACCGGGAAGCGGCAACGCTATCCCGACGACGCTGACTGCACAGGTTGCAGTTCTCACCCAACGCAATACGGCCGCAGCACATTCCCCGCGACGCGCAGGGCGTCCTGCCGGCCCGCGAGCGTCTTGCCGAAGGTCGGGTCTTCCACCTCGATGCACACGGGGCCGCGATAGGTCGTCGCCATCAGCGCGGCCATGAACCGGCCCCAGTCCATCTCGCCGTAGCCGGGGATGCGCGGCGTGTGCCACTCGTTCGGGTGCGCGAAGACGCCCACCTCGTTGAGCCGGTCGCGGTGGAGTTGCACGTCCTTCGCGTGGAAGTGGAAGAGCTTGTCCTGAAACTCACGCAACGGACTGGCTGGGTCCATGTGCTGGAGCACGAAGTGCGAGGGGTCGTAGTTCAGGCCGAAGTTCGCCGAGGGAATGTCGCTGAACGCGCGCCGCCAGATGGCCGGCGTGGTGAAGAGGTTCTTGCCGCCGGGCCACTCGTCCCGCGTGAAGGACATCGGGCAGTTCTCGATGCCGATGCGGATGTTGTGGTCCTCGGCGAACTTGATGAGCGGCTTCCACGTCTTGAGGAAGCGCGGCCAGTTGTCGTCCACGCTCTTGGTCCAGTCGCGGCCGGTGAAGGTGTTCACGTTCTTGAGGCCGAGCATGGCGGCGGCCTTGATGACCTTCTTGAGATGCTCCACGGAGGCCTTCGCGACCTTCGCATCCGGGTCGAGCGGGTTCGGGTAATAGCCGAGGCCGGACAGGGAGACGCCGTGCTTCGCGCACAACGCGAGGATGTCGTCCGCGCCGCCAAGCGTCATGCCGGTCACGTTCACGTGCGTGACGCCGGCGAACTTGCGCTCGGCCTTGCCGACGGGCCAGCACATGGCCTCGACGCACTCGAATCCCTCGGCGGCGGCGAAGGCGAGGGTCTGATCGAGGGACAATTCGGGGACGATGGCGGAGACGAAGCCGAGCTGGAACATGGGCGGGAGTATCGGCCAATCCTTCAGTCAGGCAAGCAACTCTGCCGTGAGCTGCGGTCTAACCGCGGTGTGCACGGCTTCGGCTCCCGTATGCCGAGCAGAAACGAGGACGAGCGCAGATCGTCCGCACCGTGCTGAGAAACGGATCACGCCTTGAGCCTGCGCTCCAGAATCTCGCCGACGGCGGCGGGGTTGGCTTTGCCCTTGGAGAGCTTCATCACCTGGCCCTTGAGGAAGTTGAGCGCGGCGGCTTTGCCCGCGCGGACGTCGGCAGCGGGGCCGGGGTTTGCGGCGATGGCGTCGTCGCAGAACTTCTCCAGCGCGCCGGAGTCGCTGAGTTGGGCGAGGCCCTTCTCCTGCACGATGGCGGCGGGGGATTTGCCCGTCGCGAACATCTCGGCGAACACGGTCTGCGCGGCGGAACTGCTGATGGTCTTGGCTTCGACGAGGCTGACGAGTTCGAGCAGCGCGGTCGCGGGGAACTTGAGGTCGGCCAGCCCGGTGAGCTTCAAGTCCGCCGGCTCGACGCCGAGTGCGGATTGCTCGGCAGTTTCCTGCGCGTTGAGTTCGGCGAGCTTGGCCTGAAGGTTGTTGATGAGCCAGTTCGCGAGCGCTTTGGGATTCTTGGCCTGCTTGGCGATGGCTTCAAAGTAGTTGCCCAACGCGACGTTGCTCTTGAAGACCTCCGCATCGCCGGCGGGGAGCTGGTAATCGCGCATGAGCCGGTCCTTGCGCGCGAGGGGCAGCTCCACGAGACGCGTGCGGACCTCCGCCAGCCACGCGTCGGTCGGCTGCATGGGCATGAGGTCCGGCTCGGGGAAGTAGCGGTAGTCGTGGGCGTGTTCCTTGGTGCGCATCTCCTCGGTGATGCCGGCGACGTCGTCCCAGCGGCGCGTGGATTGCACGAGCTTGCCGCCCTTGGACACGACTTCGATCTGCCGGGCGATCTCATACTCCGCCGCGCGGCGCACGCCGGAGAAGCTGTTCATGTTCTTGATCTCGATCTTCGCGCCGAGGGCCGCGGTGCCCTTGGGGCGGACGCTGATGTTCACGTCGCAACGGACCATGCCCTTCTCCATGTCGCAGTCGGAGATGCCGCCCTGATGGAGGATTTCCGTGAGCGTGTTGAGGTAGGCGTAGGCCATGTCCGCGCTGGTGAGGTCAGGCTCGGAGACGATCTCGAGGAGCGGCACGCCGGCGCGGTTGAAGTCCACACCCGAGTGGCGATCGAAGTGCGTGAGCTTGCCGACGTCTTCTTCTAAGTGCGCCCGCGTGATGCGGACGCGGGCGAGGCCGTCGGTGGAGCCGGGGCCGTTGAACTCGAAGTCCACGTGGCCGTGGGCGGTGCTGGGCTGGTCGTATTGGGTGAGCTGGTAGTTCTTCGAGGCGTCGGGGTAGAAGTAATTCTTCCGGTCGAACTTCGCGTGGCGGGGGATGGTGCAGTTGAGCAGCAGGCCGGTGAGCGCGGTGAGGCGGAGGGCCTCCTCGTTGGGCACGGGCAGCACGCCGGGCCTCCCGAGGCAGACGGGGCAGACGTTGGTGTTCGCCGGAGCCCCGAAGGCGTTGGCGCAACCGCACCACATCTTCGACTTGGTCTTGAGCTGGACGTGGGTTTCCAGACCGATGACTGCTTCGTATTCCATAACGGCGGGGGGAAGGCTAACCACGGCGGGGCGTGGATTAACACGGGTTTTTATCAGGAAGGCAGGAAAGCGGGAAAGGGCACCGCGTTTGCGTCACTTCTTGTTCTTGCTGCGCGATTGTTCCAGCAGCCAAGTGTAGAGCGCGTCGGTGCCGTAAGCGTCGTCCCAGCAGTTGTGGCCCACGCCGCGATACTCGGTGTATTTGGCGTTCGCGCCGGCCTTGGTGAGCGCCTCCTGCATGTCGCGGCTGGACTTCACGGTCCCCTCGCGGTCCTTGTCGCCGCAGAAATTCCAGATGGGCAGGCGCGCGGCGGCGAACTTCTCCGCGTTGGCTGTATTCGGTCCAGCGCACATCGGCACGATGGCCGCCCACGCGGACGGATCCTTCGCGGCGAGGCTCCAGGTGCCGGCCCCGCCCATCGAG
>JBJTAU010000190.1:0-11415 GCA_046090965.1 Limisphaerales bacterium
TGCCCGGCGCGCCGAAGACGGCGGCGGCGGACAAGCTCGCCGTGAGCGTGTCCACGCGTTTGATGACCTCACGCACCACGAGCATCGTCTCCGGGCTGGCGCTCACGAAGAGCGTGTTGCTGCGCGGATCAGCGAGGATGATCGTCTTCAACGCGTCGGCCTGGCCCTTGTTCAGCGGCACGCGCTGCGTGACCCGCGCGTCCATGAGCTTCTGCAACGTGCCCGCGACGCCGTTCGCGTCCGCGTGCTCCAGCGGCAGGATGCGGATGTCGCGCAAGTCGAACGGCAACTGCCGGTCGAGCTGCATCAGCAAACCCTCGATTACGGCGAAGCTCTTCGCGTTGCCCGCGACGATCAGCGAGCCGGTGCGCTCGTCGAGCGTGATGACCGGCTTGTCCTCATTGCGCACGGTGGTCGCGCGCTGGCCGGTGTAGAGGTCGGACAAAATCTTTTGCACCGCCGCCGGCTCCGCGTGCGCGAGCGGGAAGATGCGCACCGTCTCCAAGCCCGAGGCCGCCGGCACGTCGAGCTGCTCGATCACATCGGCGAGCAGCGGCAGCACGTCGCTGCGGGCGGCGACGATGAGGATGTTCGACAAGTCATCTGCCTGAATCGTCAGCGCCGCGCGGGCCTTCGCGTTTTCGCTAGTGCGCGCGGCGTCCGGTTCCTTGAGCGTGCGCAACCGCGTCACTTGCGTCTTCAAGCCCTCCGTGCCCGGCACCGGCGCGCCCTCGGCGAAGACCGACTGCAGCATCGGCACGAGTCGCGTGGCGGACGCGTGCTTCAAGCGGAACAGGCGAACCTCCGTGACCGGGTGATCCACCGCGCGATCCAAGTCCTCGACCAGTTTCGACGCCAGCTCGATGGACTCGTTCTGGCCGCTGAGGATGAGCGTGTTCGACCGCGCGTCCACACCGATGCCCACCGGGATGACGCGCGCCTTGCCGGTCACGCCCTCGGGCTGCGCACCCGGTCCGCCGGGTCCGGTGGCGAGCGCCTTGCCCTGCGTGAAGATGCTTTGCAACGTTGTCGCGATGGACGCCGCGTCCGCGTGCAGCAGCTTGACGATGCGCACGTTCACACCGTCGGTAATCTGCGGAGTGTCCATCAACTCGACCACGGCAGCGAGCGCCTTGAGGTTGTCCGGCGTGGAGGTGAGCAGCAGGCGGTTGCCGCCGCCGGTGCCGTCGGGCGTGATCTTGATCGGCTTCGTCAAGTCGAGCGAGACGGCCTCGCCGTTTTCGCCGAGCACGCGCAAGCGCCGGATCTGCTCCTGCAACTCGCGCGACTCCGTCGTCTGCGCACCCTGCGGACCGGGCCGGATCATGTTTTGCAGCACCAGCGCAAGCGACGTGGCGTTCGCCTTGCGCAACTGAAACACCATCACTTCGGCCTCGACGTGCGGCGCGGGCTTGTCGAGCGCGCGAATCAACTTCTCGACCTGCACGATGATGTTGTCGCGTCCGATGAGCAGCAGGCCGCGCGAACGCGGATCAGCGGTGACGGTCAAGGCTTCGCCGGGCCGCACAAGATTGAGCTGCGTGACCATCTGCTGCACGAGCGGCAGGACTTTGTCCGGCGGCGCGTTGGTGAGCGGCACGACGCGGTATTCCAACTGCGCCGACTGGCCCGCGTCGTCGAGCTGTTTGATCAGCGACTCCATCAGCGGGAAATCCGTCGGGCGCGCGCGCACGATGACGCTCTTCGTGCGCTGCTCGGCGACGACCGTGATGCGCGGCTGCTGCGGCACAATCTGCACCGGATGGCCCGGCGTGGGGGCCGGCACGGTGACCGGCGGCAGGCGCAACAACTCATTCAGCGTGCGCGCCACCACGATCGGGTCCGCGTCCTTCAGCGGGAACAAACGGAACTCCGCCTCGTTGCTGTAGAAGTTCAGCGAGAGGTCGTTGATGATGCGGTCGATGTTGTCCAGCTCCGCGCTCGGGCCGGAAAGCACGAGCGAGTTCGCCGCCTTGTCCACCGCGATGACGACCTCGGGCGGCGCGTTCGTGTCCACCTGCGCCGCCGGCGCGTTCGTCGCGGCGGGCGGAGGCAGCGGCACGCTCAACTTCGGCGGTGAAACCCGCTCCACCACGCGCACCGTGCCGCGCGACATCTGCGGATAAGTGTTCTGCAGCATCTTCGCCATCTGCTCGGCGACGACCCGGTCCAGCGGGCGCAAGCGGACTTGGATGGAGTTGTCCTTGCTCTGCTCGTCGAGCCGGCTGATCAAGTCCTGAATCTGCGCGAGGTCTGCGCGGCGCGCGATGACGGTGACGGAATTGTTCAGGCCGTCCGCCTCGATGATCGGCTGCTCGGGCTTCGGGCGATCGGCGAACAGCCCTTCGAGCTTCGCCACCACGTCGAGCGCCTTGGCCTTTTTAAGCCAGACGAACTGCACGTCGCGGTCGGAACGCTCGGGAGCCTTGTCGAGCGTCGGGAGGATTTTTTCCACCACGCTGAAATGGTGCGGTGTGCCGGAGATGATGAGCGAGTTGGCGCGCGCATCGACGGCCACGTTCGCCGCGTTCTGCGCCGCCGCACCCTTGCCCGCGCGGCGCGAGACGTTCTGGAGCAACTGCTCGATGATCTCGGACACTTCCTTCGCCTTGCCGTTCTCGAGCTTGTAGATGCGTATCTCGATCTCGTGCTGCTTGCTCTCGGTGTCGAGGTTCTGGATGACCTTCATGATCTCCTCGACCTCGGCGTTCGGACCGTTGATGAGCAGCGTGTCCGCGCTGCCGACCGGCGTGACCGTCGTGCGCGGCAACTTGCCTTTGCCCAGCCGCGCGGCGAAGGCCGCGGTCACGGCGGTCGCCACGTCCTCGGCGCGGCCCTTGGTGAGCTGCACGGACTGGAACGTGGTTTTCTCCGCGGCCGGCGCGGCGTCCATGATGCGCAGGAGCTGCTCGATCTGCTCCAACTGCGTGCGCGTGGCGTCCACAATCAGCGTGTTGTCGTCGCCGCCCGCGCTGATGAGCAGGCGGTCTTCGCGATCCGCCGTGCCGGTCTGGCGCGGGAACAGGCGGTTGAGCATCACGACAACGGCGGCGGCGGAATTGCGCTCCAGCGGGAACACGCGCACCTCGCGGCCCAGTGTCGTGCCGGCCTTGTCCATCACGTCGGCGGTCTCCTGCATCAACGCGAGCTGCGCCTCGGTGCCGACAAAGATCAACTGGTTGCCAGGAATGTCCTCGACGATCACCGCGCCCGCCGTGCCGACCTCCGGCAAGCTGCGCGCGCGCTCCTCGAACACCTGCCGAATCTTCGGCGCGGTCTCCGTCGCGCGGCGGCCCTTCAACGCGAAGACTCGCATCGAGCGCACCTGGTTGGTGCCGCCGGGCGGCGCGGCCTCGAGTTGGTCAATCAACATCCCCGCCGCCTGCACGTCCCGCGCCTCGCCGGTGACGATGAGGCTGCGGTTCTTCGCGTCCACGACCACGTTCACGCGCTTCTGCGGCCGCCCGTAGTAATCCAATTTCACCAGCGCGTTCGTCAGGAGCGCGGTGACTTGGTCGGGGTCCAGCGCCTTCAGCTTGAAGATGCGCGCGCCGCTCGCCTGCGCCCCGGTGCGATTCAGTTCCTTCACCAAGCCCTCGACCACCGCGAGTTCATTCGTCGCGCCGGTCACGACGATGCGGTTCGAGTTCGTCTCCGCGAGAATCACCGTGTTCTGCGCCGCCGCGCCGGGCCGCAGCCGCGCCTGCTCGGCGTAAAGCGTCTTCAACGTCGCCGCCGTGCCGGTGGCGTCGCCGCTAGTCAGGTCGAAGAACCGCGTCTCGCGCACCTCGGTCGCCGACGCGCCGCGCACTTGGGCGAGGATCGCTTCGATCTCCACGAGATGGTTCGTGCGCGCCGTGACGATCACGCGGCCGTTGCGCGTGTCCGCCAGGAACGCCGCGTCCGCCGGGTCCGAGAGCGGACGCGTGCGCCACTTCTCCTCGTAGAGCGAGCGCACCAGCGGCAGCAGGCGCGTGACTTCCTCGGCGGGGCCGAACTCGATCATCTTCGTCACCCGCTCGCCGGGCGTGGGCTGAAGTTTGGAAAGGTCTTCGAGAATCTTGGTGAAGACTTTGAGCTGCTCGCCGTTGCCCGCGAGAATCACCTGGCTGCCGGTTGCGTCGTCCATCACTAGCAACTCAGACACGCCCAGCTCCGGCTGCGTTTTCACCTGGTCGTCGTAAAGCTTGCGTGCCTGCGTGAGCAGCGTGTTCGGCGTCGGCGAATTGAGCTGCACGACTTGGATCTTCCGCGCGGGCTGCTCGCCAAGCGACTGGTCGAGCTGCTCGATGATCGCGGGCACGGCCGCGAGTTCCTTCGCGTCGCCGGTGACGATGAGCGTGCGGGTCTTCGCGTCCACCGAGACGGTCACGCGCTTCTGCGCGCGGCCCAGCGCATCGAAACGCACGAGCGCGGTCGTGAGCACCTCGGCGAGCTTCGCGGGGTCGGCGGATTTGATTTTGAAGACGCGCGCCGTCGAGCTTTGCGCCGCGCTGGAATCCAGCTTCTTCACCAGCGCGGCGATGGCTTCGAGCTCCGTCGTGTCGCCGACGGCAATCACGCGGTTCGCGCTCGTGTCCGCCATGATGAGCGTGTCCGGCGTCTGCGCGCCGAAGCGCGCCTTCGCGTCTTCCGCGTAAAGCAGCTTCAAGGTCGCGGCCAACTCCGTCGCGCTTGCGGTGGTGAGGTCGAAGAGCCGCGTCTCGCGCGCCTGCGGCTTGGCCTTGTTCGTGCCGAGCTTCTGGACGAGCGACTCGATTTCCTTCACGTGCTCGGGCCGGCCCGTGACGATGACGCGCCCGCCTTGCGGATCGGCGACGATCTGCGCGTCCGCCGGATCGGTCTCGGGCCGGTCCTTCCACTGCTCGGTGTAGAGCTTCTGCACGATGGGCAGCAGCCGCGCGACATCGCCCGCGCCACCGATCTCCAAGGTCTTCGTCTCGCGCGCGGCGGTGGCAGCGGGCGTGAGTTCGAGCCGCTTGAAAATCTCCTCGATGGCCTTCATCTGGTCCGCGCGAGCGCTGAGGACGACGCGGCCCGAACCGCCGTCGCTGACCATCTGCGCGTCGGCGGGACCGAGCTGCGGGTTCGCGGCGAATTGATCCTTGTAGAGCTGCTGCGCGAGCGTCAGGACGCGCCGCGCCTCGGCGAGTTTCCCGAGATCAATCACCTTCGTCTCACGCGTGCCGGGCTGCGCGCCCGCGAGCGTGTCGGCGATCTGCTGGATCGCCTCAGCCTGCTGTTTCGTGCCGTAGACGGTGAGCCGCGTGCCGCTCGCGTCCGCGTAAATCGTCGCAGGCCGCTGCGTCTTGCCGGCGGACTGCTCGGTGTAAATCGCCGTGATCTTCGGCAGCAAATCGGCGGCGGACGCATTTTTCACCGCGAGGGAATGCAGCTCGCGTTGCAGCTCGTCGGGCTTCGCGTCGAGCGAGTTCACCAGCGACTCGATCTGCGGCAGCATCGCCTCGGGCGCGAGCACGATGAGGCGCTTGCCGTTGGGCGTGATGCTCACGAGGTTCGTCAACGCGCTGCGCCCGGCCTGCGCCGTGTAGATGCGCGTGGCGAGCGTGGCCAGCGCGTCGGCGTCGCCGCGCACTTCGATGAGCTTCATGCCCTTGGGCTTCTCCAAGCTCGACGGGTCAATGCCCTCGTTGTCGAGACGCTGGATGATGTTCTCGGCGTCCTTCAAGTCTGCGCGCGTGCCCGCGACGACGATGCTGTTCGACTCCGGGTCCGCGCTGACGGTGATGCGGCGGATGGGCTGGTTGCGTGCGTCGAACTTCACCATCGCGTTCGAGACGACGCCGACGACCTTGAGCGCCGTGGCGTTGTTCAGCTTGAACACCCGCGCGCCGCCTGCGCCTTCGGGGGCCTGATCGAGCTGCTCGACGATGGTGCCGACCGTCGTGATCTCGTTGTGCGGCCCGCTGATGATGAGGCGGTTCGCAGCAGCGTCGGGGACGATCTTCACGGAAGGCACAAACTCCGGGCCGCGCTGGCCTTTGAGCACTTCAGCGACGAGCGGCGTGGCGAGCGCGGCAATGGCCGTGGCGTCGCCCTGCTTCAACTCCATCACGCGCATCTCGCGCGGCTGCACGTCGCCCGGCGTGTCGAGCTGCTGGATGATTTTCGACGCGGCCTCGACGGACTCCGGCTCGCCGCTGAGGACCAGGCTGTTGCTGCGCGCATCCACGAGCACCTTCACCGACTGCGACTGCGCGTTGAGGCTCTTCTCGACCAGACCGGAAATGTCGGCGGCAAGGGCGGCGCGCAGGCGGATGACGCGCGTCTCGTCGCGCGCGGGCTTTTTCCCGACGGGGTCAAGCTGCCGGATGATGGCCTCGACGCGCACGATCTCCGCGTCCGCGCCGCTGACCATGATGCGGTTGTTCTTCGCGTCGGCGAGCAACGTGGCCGCGCCGCCGGGCGGTTCGTTCTGTCCCTTGAGCTGCTCGGTGTAGAGCTGCGTGACGAGCGGCGTCAGCTCCGTCGCCGAGCGCGCGTGCATTTCCACAGAGCGGAACTGGCGGGCCAAGTTTTGCGTCGTGGCCGTGTCGAGCTGCGTGACCAAGTCTTGCACGCGCTTCAAGTCCTTCTGCGCGGCGAGCACGATGATCTGCTTACCGGACGCGTCGGGAATGAGCTTCGGCTCCATCGTCGGGTCCAGGCCGGGGCCGCCCATCTGCGCGAGCAACTGCGTGGCGAGCGTGATGATTTCGGTCGGCGTCTTCGCGCGCAACGGCAGCACGACCATCTCGCGGCGCTGCGGCGCAGGCGCGACATCCACCACTTGCACGAGCGATTCGATCTCGCGCAACTGCTCCGGCGTGGCCGTCACAAGCATCCGGTTGTTCGCGTTGTCGGCGACGACGGACGGCTTGGGCTGGCCCTCGTAACGGCGGTCCGCCATGCGGTCGGTGAGCAACTTCTCGAAGCCGGTGAAGACCGTGTCCAGCTTGGTGTTCTTGAGCGCGATGATGGAAAGCTGCCGGTTCATCACCACGCCGTCCTTGCCGCGCAGTTGCTTCACCAGTTCCTCCACGCGCGTCAGGTGTGCCTCGCTCGCAGTCACGATCAGCCGGCCGTTGTCGTCGCTTATCAGCTTCGCGTGTGCGCCGATGTCGAGCACGCCCGCGCCGCTCATCTGGTTGCGGTAAAGCTCCTCGACCAACGGCAGCAGGCGCTTCGCATCCGCCGCCGTGCCGACCTCGATGAACCGCGTCTGGAGCGCCTGCGGTTGCGAAGTGCCCGTCTCCAACTGCGTGAGAATCTCCGTCGCGGTCTGGAGGTCGCCGAGCGTGCCGGTGATGACGACCGTCTTGCTGCCCGCATCGTGGATGATGCTCGCGGTGGTGCCCGCGCGCCCGCCGGGATCGCGCCGCGTGAGCGCCTGCGTGACGATCTGCGCGAAGTCCTTCGGTTCCGTCGCGCGCGGGCGGAAGACCTTGGTGAGCATCACCGACTGCACGCGGAGCGGCGCGTTGTTGGTGTTCACGTTGCCGGTCGTGCCCTTGTCCACGCGGCTGATGAGCAGGTCAATCTGCTCCAACTGTCCCGCCACGGGCGACGCGACGATGAGGCGGTTCTGCTGCGCGTCGGCGATGACGCGCGCCTTGGTGGCAGCGGCGGAACCGGTTTCCTTGGGCTCCGCGACGCCGGGAATGGCCTGCCGGATGATGGCGGCGAGCTCGTCGGCCTTGGTGGACTGAAGCTGGTAAATGCGCACATCGCCGGACGGGCCTTCGCGCTGCTCGAACTTCGCGATCAGCTCCTCCGCCAGCGCGATGCGCTCGCGCGGGCCGAAGAGCACCATCGTGCGTGAGGCGTCGTCATAGACGGCGGTGATGTATTCGTTCGGATCCGGCGGCAGGAGCTGCATCGTCTTGGTCGTCGGATTGAACTCCTGGCGCTTGGGCGCGGTGGCGACGCCGAAGGTGCGGTTGAGCAAGTCAGCGACAATCGCGCCGGACGTGTTATGTAGCGCGAAGGTTTTCATCATCCGCTCGGCGGGCGCCTCGATGTCGATGGTGGCGAGCAGCGTCTTGATGCGCTGAATGTTCGCGAGCCGGTCGGTGATGATGACGCCGCGACCGCGCGGGAGCACGGCCATTGAACCCGCGCTCGACAGCATCGAGGTGAGCGACTCGGTGATTTCCTTCGAGTCCACGTTCTTCGCGTCGAGCACGGCGGTGACGACTTCGCCGGGCCGCACGTCGCCAGCGGGCGCGGTGCCGCGAATTAGTTTCAGCGGCGTGGAGGGCAGCTCCTTGAACGGCACGAGCTGGAGGTAGTTTGCGTTCTCGACGAGCATGACGCCCTTCATGGCGAGGACGACGTTGAGCGTGTCGAGTGCCTCGCCGTAGGTGTAGGCGTTGGGGTCGTTGTAAGTGAGCGTGCCCTCGGGTTTGCTGCCGGCGAGCAGCGGCTTGCCCGCCATCTGCGCGAACCGCTCGATGACATCGCCGTAGGGAATGCCATCGAACTGGAAGCGGATGTTGCGCGCGGCGGACGCGGGCGCGCCGGGGCCGGGCGAAATCGTGACGGACTTCGCGGGCGCGGTCGTGGCGGGTGCGGCGGTGGCCGGTGCCTTCGGCGCGTCCTGCGCCGCGAGGGTGAACGTGCCGCCGGCGAGCGCCAGGGCGAGGAGCGAGGGGTGCGTTCGGTTCATAAGAGGAAAGCGTTCACGGCGTCGTGCGCGGGGCTTCAGCAGCCAGTTTTGCCAGTTCAGGTGGGAGTTGTGCCAGCTCAAGTTTCCGTATGTCTGCCAGGGTCTGGCCGCGCTCGATGGCGAAGAACTCCCCGCCCACGCGCACGATCACGCGGCTGTAGGAGAGCAAGCCGTTGCCGCCGGGCAGCGGCAGCGAGCGGTAATCCACCAGCGCGATCGTGCCGCCCGCGAGCGCGTCGCCGGGTTTGGACCGCACCGTCTTCTGTGCGGTCAGGTCGCGCACGTGGACTTCCGGCTGGCCCTGCCATTCGGAGAGCGACACGACGCGGAAGGTCTCCGGACCGGGCGCAGCGGGCGGCGCGGCGGGCACCGCGGTGGCGGGAGAATTGCCGCCCGTCTTCGCGACGACCGGCGGTGGCGGCGGCGGGCGCTTGATGTAAGGCCGCAGCAAATCGCGCTGCACGATGCCGTCGTAAAGCCGGCGCTCCGGCGTGTCCAAGCCCACCTTGGCGAGCAGCACGGTGCGCTTCACGTCCGGCGCGGGATCGAACACCAGCGTCAGGCAGCGGAAGCGCGCGCGCACCTCGCCGGGCTTCTCGGCCTGCGAGAGCACGAGCCCTTCGAGCCGCAGCAACGACGGCGTTTGTTCGAGCACGAAGAGCAGGTTCACCACGTTTGCCAGCGGCCCGTCGCCCTGCACGTTCCAACCGATTTCGCTCGCGCCGCGCAGCTTGCGCGGGCCGATGGGCAGGCGCGTGAACAGCCCTTCGTTCAAGCCCGCCTGCAAAATTTGCTTCGTCAGCGCCTCGCCGGAAATCGCGCTCGCCTCGTCCACCGTGTCCGCGACCGCCGTCTTGGCCAGCTCCTTCAAGCGGTCTTCGGCGGCGAAGAAATTGCGCCGCTCGGTCTGGATTTTTCCCAGCCGCTCGCGCGCGGCGAGAATGCGCTTGTCCAAGTCCGCCAGCGGCTTCGTGATGAAGGCACGGATTCCCAGCCCCGCGCCGAGCAGGCACGCACCGCCCAGCACGAGGCTGGCGAGCATTTTCTCGCGCGCGTTCATCCGCCTCCCTTCTTGCGCGGCGGGTCGAGCGACGCGTCATCCGCCGGGCGCGGCGGGGCCTTCACCTTCGTCAGATCAATCTTGAGCTTGTCCGGCACGGCCAGCTCGACGGTGGATTGAAACTCATAGCCGTTCTTGTCCGAGCCGGGCGTGATCGCGAGCGGCTTCACGTCGTAGCCCGCCGCGCGCAACTGCTTCTCGACCTTCGCGAGCAATTCACCGCTCTTCGCACGCACACCCAATCGCAGCGCGCCCGGTCCGCTCACCGCGAACGACGTGAGATACATCTCCTCGCTGCGCGGCAGCACGGCGGCGAGGTAGGCATAGTGCATCAGCCAGTCGCGCTCGCCGCGCACCCACTCGTTCACCACGCTCGCCTGTCCGATGACCTTGCGATACTCGGGCCGGAATTTCTCCGCCGCCACGGCTTCGGCGGTGATCCCGTCGAGCACGGCCTGCCGCTTGCCTATGAGCCACGCACGCACGCCCGCGACGATCAGGAACAACGCCGTCGTCGCCGCCAGACCGGCGAGAATCTTAATGCGGCGCGTGTCACGCGGAACGGCGGGACGCTTCGGGTTGAGGAAATCAAACGGCAGCCCGCCCGCGTCCGCGTAGCCGAGCGTCAGGCCCATCGCGGCCACGGTGCCCGCCGCGTCCGCGCGCGAATCCCGCGGCAGGTCGAGCGCCGCCGTGTCGAGCAGCGCGACCGGCGTGTTCATGCGCGTCGAGAGCGCGTTGACCAACGCGTCTTCGTGAGTTGTTGCCCCGACGACAAACAGCTTCGCCGGCGAACCCGCCGCACCTTGCCCACCGTGGCTGTGCAGGCTGCGCACGACTTCAATCGTCGCCGCGCTGACGAACGCCTCCGGCGCGTTCGGCTCCGCGGGCTTCACGCCTGCGCCCCGGCTGAAGGGCACCGCCGCATCCGTCACGATGTCGATGCTGACTTCGTCCGGCCGCAGCGAGACCAGTGCGTAAGTTTGTCCGCGCTCCACCACGCGGCACGCTTCGACGCACCGCGCGCCAGCGTTCGGCAACAGACCCAGCGCGACGAGCTTCACGCCCGCTGCCGACGCGACGCGTTGATAAAATTCGACGGCCTCGCGCTTCGCGGCGGCGACGAGCACCTCCAGTTTCGGCGGCGGCGCGGCTGGCGCTTCGGCCCCGGGCTTCGCGTTTGCATCGGGCTTGGGCGCGGGCGGCGTGATCTGCCGCAGCACTTGGAAATCCACGACGGCGTCCGCGAGCCGGAACGGCAGGTCGCGGCCCACTTGCAGGTGCACGACGGAAGCGAGTTCGCTCACGTCCGCGATGACCGGCAGCAAGAGTGTCTTGAGCACGACCTGTGCGCGCGGCAAGCCCATGACGACAGCGCCCGGTTTGACTTTGAGTTGCTCCAGCGCCTTCGCGAGCGCCGCGCCCAGCACTGCGGCGTCCGTGCGATCCGCGTCCGCCGGCAAGTTCAGCGGCGCGACGGCGACGCGACTCAAGCCCGGCGACGCGACGCGCAGCGAACGACTGTCGAAGTCCAGCGCGGTGGCTTGCGCCGGTAGCTTCGCGCGCGACGACGCAGGCTTCTTCAGCGGGAAAGCGGGGAGCATGTCGCGGTCAGCCACGGCGCAACTCCTTTCCCTCGCGGCGCACTGATTTGGCCGGGCCGTTTTCCGTGTCGCCAGCAATGGGG
>JBJTAU010000191.1:0-2911 GCA_046090965.1 Limisphaerales bacterium
TAGCGTTTGGCGTAAACGAGCTCCCCGCCGAGTTTCACCAGCCCGCTCTCAAAGCTTTCCGGCTGGGCGATGCCGCTGAAGCTCGCGACCTTCTTGCCTTTCAGGAAGCTCAGATCCATCCGCTCGCCGGTGAACACGTCCGCGAACCAGAGCGGGTGGTGACCGCACTCCCCGCCGCTCGCCTTGGGATTGTGCTTGGCGATGCGCGCGCGCAGCCGGGCGGTGTCGCCGTCGCTCTTGGTGAGGAAGATGACGCTGGCGCGATCCAGATGCGACGGCGGCTCGCGCAAGGTGCCGCGCGGGAGTAGGTGCTCATTGCCGAAAGGCTGCTGACAGTCCACCAGCACGATGTCCTTCCGGCGGCCGCGCAGGTTCCAATACTGGTAGCCGTCGTCGAGCAGCAGCGTGTCGCAGCCGAACTTGGCGATGGCGTAGCGGCCCGCCTTCACGCGGTCCTTGTCCACCAGCACGACCACGTCCTTCAAGTTGCTCGCGAGCATGTAAGGCTCGTCGCCGGCGGTCTCGGAGTTAAGGAGCAGATTTTTGCCGTCCGAGACAATGCGGGGCGGCGTGGTGTCTTCGCGGAGCAAGAGCTTGTTCAACAAACGCGGGCCAAGCGGGCCAGGGTTCGAACGGTAACCGCGCGAGAGAATGGCGACCTTGCGCCCGGCATCAGTCAGTTCGCGCGCGAACTTCTCGACGACCGGCGTCTTGCCCGTGCCGCCGACCGTGACGTTCCCCACGGCGATGACCTGCACGCCGAGCGTGGCGTCGCGGAGAATGCGGACGTTGTAGAGGAAGAGCCGGAGCTTCACGAGGAGCGTGAAGACCTTGGACAAGCCCAGCAGCGTGGTGCGCAGGAGGGCTGCGCGCTTGCCCTTGCGCTGCTCGAAGATGACCTCGAGCGCGAAGGTCTCGGCGTTTTCCTGCCAGTTGCGGATGGTCTCGCGCATCAGGCGCGGAGTGTGCCTGCGCGGAGTGGCTGGAGCAAGGCGCGGTCACTTGGATCGCGGAATTGGCGGCGTGGAGGCGAGCGATTCGCGCAGGGGAGCGAACATGGGGGTGATCACCGAATCGCGGTATTCCCAAAGCGCCGGTAGAGGATAGGTTAAGCCGAAGACGTGCTCCCAATTCCACCCTTCTGCAGCGTTCTTGAGGAGCCAATCCGGGTGGAAGGCAAGTGCAGTCCCAGCTGCGCTGGCACCAGTAGCGCCAGCGAACAACACCCCGGTGCAGACAGTTGGCGCTGTCACTGCCATGCTGGTGTCCAAGACATCTTTGACGGCCGCGAAGGGAATGAGCAGGCGATACGCGGGGCGGGCCACGATCACATTGGCCGAGCGGGTTTCAAAGACGGTGAACGGCGTTCCTCGGCGTGGGTCCACGTGCAGAACTTCCCAGCTCGCGATGTTGCTCGCGCGCCGGACCAAGTGCACGCGTTCCCCGGTCTCGGGTGAAGCCTGGAGCCGATCCCGATCATAGGATTCGTCGCTACGGAAATTGAGCGGCGCCTCAACCCGGATCGGGCGCAGCGCGTCGCCGGGCGGGGTCCAACCGGCGCGAATCGTGTCCGCCGTCACAACCAAGCGTTGCGCCGATTGCTGCGGCGTGCCGGCCGGTGCGAGTGGCAGTAGAATTGTCATTTCCCGCGGTTGCTTCTCCCCGGCGAGGATGCCCGTGGCGCGCAGGAGCAACTGGTGGTCCGGCGTCGCATAAGCAGCGTCGATCCGCTCGACCCGGTGCGGTAGTTTCTCGGTGTGCGGCCGGGAGAGCGCCACGTAGCGCTGTGTGGTCCGGCAGCCAGAACTGTGCAAGGCCAAGGGCAACAGCAAACAGGAGGTGAGGGTGAGGCGAGATAGCAGGTTGGATGTCATGCCGGCACGATGGCTGTGCCTGGCAGTGAGGCGTTACTCGATAAAACCAACCCGGCGATTGGATTTCCTGAACCAGCGCGCCGACGGTCTCACTCGGCCACGGTGATCAACGAAAGCCCGTGCTGCCGCGCGAGCTTGTCCATCACGTCCTGCTCCAGCAGCAGCGTGCGCCCAGTCTCGAAGGCGAGCACGCGCACGCCGCTGGTGGCGCAGACTTCGAGCGTCTGCGGGCCGACGCAGGGAATGTCGAAACGCAGGTCGTGCTGCGCCTTGGCCACCTTCACGGCGACAGCTCCGCCGCTCTTGCCGGCGAGTTCGCCGCCGCGCGCGAGCGCCTTGTCCGTCCCCTCGAAGCCCTCGACGGCCAGCACGGTGCCGCCTTTGACCACGACGGTCTGGCCGATTTCGAGCCGGGAAACTTCCTTCGCAATGCGGAAGCCGAAACGCACGTCCGCTGTTTCCTCTTCACTCAACGGCTTGCCTAAATGAAAGCCCGGCCCGGCCATGAGCGGTTGCAGCCACGGCACGGCGGAGATGAGTTCCACGCCGTCCTTCTTCAACTCATCCGCGATGCCGCCGAAGATGGTGTGGGCGTTCTTCTCCTTCAACCGCACAAGCAGCGCGACCGCTCGCAGATCAGGCCGGAGATCGAACAGGTTCTTCGGCGCAATTTGTCCAGCCATGACACAGTGCTTCACCCCGCGCTCGGTGAAGGCAGAAATCATTTTGCCGAGCTGGCCCACGCGCAGCCAGACGAGATCGTCCACGAGCTTCGCAAGTGCCGGGTCCGTCTCGCCTTCGAAGCCGACGGCGACGAGGCGGGTGACGCCCATCGTGCGCGCTTGCTGGGCGAGCAGCAGCGGCAACGTGCGGTTGCCGGCGATGAGACCGAGCGTCTGGATGGCGGCGGACATGGGCGAGAGCGTAGTGCCCGGCCGGACAATTGTCAGGAAGGGAAAATGTAGCGAGCGGGAGAATCAGGTTTGAAAGCCGGAGTCATCCAACACCGGCCCAAATGGGTTCGCGCAGACTTTCGT
>JBJTAU010000192.1:0-10041 GCA_046090965.1 Limisphaerales bacterium
GCTGCCGAAGCGCACTGCTGAGCGCACTTCGAGAAAATCCGAGAGGACGACGACCACGGATTTGTGCGGCAGCATCCGGCTGACGAAGTGCAGCGCGCCGGGCAGATCCGTGCCGTGGCGCCGCGGCTCGAAGAAGAGGATGTCGCGGATGACGCGCAGCACATGGCGGCGGCCCTTGCGCGGCGGGATGAACTTCTCGACCTCGTCGCTGAACAGCACGAGGCCGACCTTGTCATTGTTGCGGATGGCGGAAAAGGCGAGCACGGAGGCGATCTCGGCGGCGAGTTCGCGCTTGGACTGCTCGCCCGAGCCGAAGAGGCCGGAGCCGCTGAGGTCCACCACGAGCATCACCGTCAGCTCGCGCTCCTCGACGAACTTCTTGATGAACGGGTGGTTCATGCGCGCCGTGACGTTCCAGTCAATCGCGCGCACGTCGTCGCCGGGCTGATACTCGCGCACCTCGTCGAAGTTCATGCCCTGGCCCTTGAAGACGCTGTGATACGCGCCGGAGACGGACTCGGACACGAGGCGGTTCGTGCGAATCTCGATCTGCCGGATCTTCTTGAGCAGCTCGCGCGGAATCATGGCAACGCTGAAGGCGGAACGCGGCGCGCGGTGCGGTCGCGGTGCGGCTCGATCGCGCTGCCTTCGATTTTCATGCCGGCACTGTGGCGGCTTACGAGCGAGCCGTCCAGATCGGGGGAGGAATCGGACCTGACCCAACAGCTCCGCAGTCACGAGTGGCCGGCCCGCGCGCGTCGCCTTCTCTTCGCGTTGTCCAGGACGGCCGAGTAATGGCTTTCCAAGCCCCGGCGATTCCATTACTCCATCTGCCCAGCCGCGCATGACCTGGAATCGCCAACACCTCCTCGACATCGAATCCCTTTCCGCCGACGAGATCACTGCGGTCCTCGACACCGCCCGCCAGTTCAAGGCCGTTGGCGAGCGCGCCATCAAGAAAGTCCCGGCCCTGCGCGGCAAGACCGTCGTCAACCTGTTCGTTGAGCCGAGCACGCGCACGCGCATCAGCTTCGAGCTGGCCGCCATCCGCCTCAGCGCCGACGTGATCAATTTCGGGGCCGAGGCCAGTTCGCTCAAGAAAGGCGAGACGCTCAAGGACACCGCGCGCAATCTCGAGGCCCTCAACGCGGACGTCATCATCATCCGCCACAGCGCCACCGGGGCGCCGCACTTCCTCTCGCGCGTGCTCAACGCGCACGTCGTCAATGCCGGCGACGGCGCACACGAGCACCCCACCCAGGCGCTGCTGGACACGTTCACCATCCGTGAGCGCAAGGGGAAGATCGCCGGCCTCAACGTCACCATCCTGGGCGACATCCTCTACAGCCGCGTGGCGCGCTCGAACATCTGGGCGCTGCTCAAGCTCGGCGCGAAGGTCACGCTTTGCGGCCCCAGCACGCTCGTCCCGCGCGTCTTCGAGCAGATGGGTTGTCGCGTGACCTACAACGTGGAGGAAGCCATCGCCGACGCCGATGTCATCAACCTCCTGCGCATCCAGCACGAGCGGCAGCGCAAGACGATGTTCCCCAGCATTGGCGAATACGCCGCGGTCTTCGGCCTGACCCACGCGCGCTTCGCCAAGACCCGGCCCGACGCGCTCATCATGCACCCCGGCCCCATCAACCGCGGCGTCGAGATCGCCAGCGACCTGGCCGACTGCGGTCGGTCGGTGATTCTCGAACAGGTCACCAACGGCCTCGCCGTCCGCATGGCTGTGCTCTACCTCATCAACGGAGGCAAAGGCACGCAGGAGTTGGGTGGCCTGAACTGAACCGCCGGTGAGCCGCGGCTGGTTCAATCGCCGGCTCTGAATAGCCCTGTCGCGGGATGCGCATTCCTCCCAAATCAGCGACGGATTTCGCGCAGCCTGACAAAACATCGCCATGCCGTTTTGGGTGCCGCATTTGTATTTGCCACGCATCGCCGGCAAGAAATTCTTTGCAGGCAGGCCATCGGAACCGCCTTGCCTGCGGGGCGGAGAATTTTCTAGCGGCGTGGCATTTTCCCTGCTGGAATCTTCTGTCATCGGTAACTCGGGAGCTCCGGCGTAGGTCGCCCGGAAGCCTTTGAGTTCGCAACTAACAACACGCACATGGCTAAATACAAACTCGAATACCTCTGGCTCGACGGTTACGAACCCGTCGCCAACCTGCGCGGCAAGACGCAGATCAAAGAATTCAAGAGCTTCCCGAAACTTGAAGAGCTCCCGTGGTGGGGCTTTGACGGCAGCTCGACCCGTCAGGCTGAGGGCCGCAGCTCGGACTGCATGCTCAAGCCCGTCGCGGTTTACCCCGACGTGGCCCGCGGCGAAAACTGCGCGCTCGTGATGTGCGAAGTCTTCATGCCCGACAAGAAGACCCCGCACCCGAGCAACGGTCGCGCGAACATCCCCGATGATCCCGGCGCCTGGTTCGGTTTCGAGCAGGAGTATTTCCTCTACAAGAACGGCCGCCCGCTCGGCTTCCCGTGCGGCACGAACAACTATCCCTATCCGCAAGGCCTCTACTACACCGGGGTGGGCTACGACGCCGTGGGCAGCATCGCCCGCGAGATCGTGGACAAGCACCTCGAACTCTGCCTCGCCGCCGGCATCAACCACGAAGGCATCAACGCCGAAGTGGCGAAGGGCCAGTGGGAATTCCAGATCTTCGGCAAAGGCTCCAAGAACGCCGCCGACCAGGTCTGGGTCGCGCGCTACCTCATGATGCGCCTCTGCGAGAAGTATGAGGTGGACGTGAACTGGCACTGCAAGCCGCTCGGCAAGGACGTGGACTGGAACGGCTCCGGCATGCACTCCAACTTCTCCACCGAATACATGCGCGAAGTTGGCGGCAAGGAATACTTCGAGGCCCTCATGGCGGCGTTCGACAAATACAAGAACGAGCACATCGCCGTGTATGGCCCGGACAACCACCTCCGCCTTACCGGCCTCCACGAGACGCAGAGCATCGACAAGTTCAACTACGGTGTCGCGAATCGCGGCGCGTCCGTCCGCGTGCCCCACAGCTTCGTGGACAACAACTATCGCGGCTACCTCGAAGACCGCCGCCCGAACTCCCAGGGCGACCCCTACAAGATCGCGGGTCGCATCCTCCAGACCATTAACACCGTTCCCCTGCCTGCCAAGAAGGCTGGCAACAAGTGACGGCTAACGCTTGCCGTCCCGTTCCCCGGGCTGGCGGGCATTAAGACTCTGGTCCGGCAGTGGGCCGGATCGCTGAACGGGGAACCCTGTTGAACACGACACGGCGCGGACTTCGGTCCGCGCCGTTTTTTTGTGACCAGACCTCAACAACCCTGATCTGCTGAACCGTCAGCCCAGCAGCGATTTCACCTTCGCGAGCGCTTCGTCCAGCTTGGTCGCGTCTTTACCGCCGCCACGGGCGTTGTCGGGCTTGCCGCCGCCTTTGCCGCCGACTATGGGGGCGATCTGCTGGATGATTTTCCCGGCCTGCGCCTTCGCAGTGCACACCGGCGTGACGGCGGCGATCAACGTGACACTCCCGCCCGCTGCGCCGCCCACGACGATGACGCCTTTGAACCGGCTTTTCACCGCGTCCACCACGGCTTGCAAATACTCCGCGTCGCCGTCGGGGAAGGATTGCGTGATGAGCGGCACGCCGTTCACATCCGCCGCGCGTGTGAGGAGCCAGCTCGCGGTCTGCGCGGCGTTGCGCGCGATGGCGGCCTTGAGCTGCTTCTCCAATTCCTTTTGGTGCGCGAGCACGAGGTCAATTTTCTTCTCCAGCTCGTGCAACGGCGAACTCACCTTGCCCGCGACGGTCTTGATCAACTCGCGGTCCAGGCGCATCGCGTCGAAGGCGGTGAGGCCGGCGACGGCTTCGATGCGGCGCACGCCGGCGGCAATCGCGCTCTCGGCCACGATGCGGAAGAGGCCGATCTCGCCGGTCGCGCGCGTGTGCGTGCCGCCGCAGAGTTCCATGCTGTAGCCGTCGAGCTTCGCGGCATGGCCGCCGATCTGCACCACGCGCACGGTGTCCCCATACTTGTCGCCGAAGAACTGCATCACGTCCTTGCGGCCCTTCACGTCAGCGTGCGGGACTTCGGTCCACGAGACGCCAGCGTTTTCGAGGATGCGTTCGTTGACGAGCTTCTCGATGTCGGCGACCTGCGCGGGCGTGAGCGGCGCGCTGTTGAAGTCGAAGGTCAATTTGTCCGGGCCGACGAATGAACCTTTCTGCGAGGCTTCCTTGCTGGCGACCTCGTGCAAGGCCCAGTGCAACAAATGCGTGACGGTGTGGTGGCGTTCGATCGCGGAGCGCCGCGAGCGGTCCACGCTCAAGGTCACGGTGGAGCCGACGGCGGGGGCGTCGTCAGGGGATAGGAAATGGGAGATAGGCGATAGGGCGGAGTCAGCGGCTGCGCCGAGGAAGTGCAGCCAGGTGTTGCCGGACTTCTGGGTGTTGGTGACGCGCCAGAGCTGGCCGCTGCCGGTCAGCTCGCCGGTGTCGCCGAGCTGGCCACCCATCTCGGCGTAGCAAGTGGAGGTGTCGAGCACCACGGCGGTCTTGTCCTTGAGGCCGACGACTTCGAGCACGCGCGCGGGCGTTTCCAGCGCGTCGTAGCCGAGGAAGCGCGTGGGGGTCTTGGTCTCGATTTGGGACAGCTCGATGACGGTCTTCTTCTGCGCGGCGCGGGCGCGGGCCTTTTGCTCCTCCATCAAGGCGTTGAAGCCGGCCACGTCCACGGTCAGGCCACGCTCGCGGGCCATCAGCTCGGTGAGGTCGAGCGGAAAGCCGTAGGTGTCGTAGAGTTTGAAAGCAAGCCCGCTCGAAATTCCTTTGATGTTTCGCCCATCAGGCAACGTAACGATTGAGAATACCTCGACGTAATCCCCTTTGGACTCGAAGTTCATGATCGAACCACCGCCGGTAGCCACACCCGTCATATCAGTCGTGACGGCATGAACAACTGCCTGCTCAAAGAGGGAAATGCCCCTATCCAACGTCTTGTTGAAACTCTCTTCCTCCAGCTTGAGCACATCCTTCACGTGCTGCTGCTTGGCGCGGATTTCGGGGAAGACATCGCCCATGGTGCGGGCGAGCACGTCCACGAGCTTGTAGAAAAACGGTTCGTGGAAGCCGAGCGTGCGACCGTAGCGCACCGCGCGGCGCAGGATGCGGCGCAGGACGTAGTTACGGTCGGTGTTGCCCGGCTGGATGCCGTCGGCGATGGCGAAGCTGAGGGTGCGGATGTGGTCGGCGATGACGCGGAAGGCCACGTCCACTTTCTCCTCCTCTGTGTCGCCGGTGCTGCCAGCTTTCGGCAACGTGGAGCCGTATTTCTTTCCGCAAAGCTTCTCAATCTCGTCAAAGACGGGCCGGAAGATGTCGGTCTCGTAGTTGGAGATCTTCGCGTTGGCGAAGTCGGAGAACATCTTCGTGCCCTGCATGATGCTGGTCACGCGCTCGAAGCCCATGCCGGTGTCCACGTGCTTGGCCGGGAGCGGGCTGAAGGTGCCGTCGGGGTTCGCGTTGAACTGGATGAAGACGTTGTTCCAGATTTCAATGCATTCGGCGGTGCCCTTGTTGACTAGCAGGCCGCGCGTGTCGCCGGACGGCGTCAGGTCCACGTGCAGTTCGGAGCATGGGCCGCACGGGCCGGTCTCGCCCATCATCCAGAAGTTGTCTTTCTTGCCGCCGTTGACGATGTGGACCGCGGGGTCGAGGCCGACGGAGCGAAATTTCTCGGCCCAGATGTCCCACGCCTCCTGATCGAACTCGCTGGGGTCGCCCTTGGTTTTGTCGGGGTTGTAAACGGTCGCGTAGAGGCGCTGCGGGGGGAACTTCCAGACTTCGATGACGAGTTCCCACGCCCAGCCGATGGCTTCGCGCTTGAAGTAATCGCCGAAGGACCAGTTGCCCAGCATCTCGAAGAACGTGTGGTGATAGGTGTCGAGGCCGACGTCATCGAGATCGTTGTGCTTGCCGCCGGCGCGGATGCATTTCTGGGTGTCCGCCGCGCGGCCGGGGGAATAGGGGCACTTGGTCTCGTTGAGGAAGATGGGCACGAACTGGTTCATGCCGGCGTTGGTGAAGAGGAGGTTCGGCGAGTCGGGCATGAGCGAACTCGACGGGACGATGGTGTGTTGCTTCGACCGGAAGAAGTCGAGGAACGACTGGCGGATTTGCGTGCTGGTCATCATGCGCGGCGCGGAAAGTGTTCAGTATTCAGTGTTCAGTATTCAGAGGCTCGGTTCGGTGTTGTGGCCGACGAAGGAGAGCCACTGAACACTGCATACTGAACACTGAATACTTCAGAAACAGGGCGGGAAGCTTAGGCGAAGGCGGCGAAGCAAGGCGAGGGGAAGTTTTCGCCCGGTGAGGCACTTCCCCGTTGCACCGGGGCTGGGGGCCTGTCGAAACTTGGCGCGACACATGGCGACGCATTACATCGGCATTGACCTGGGCGCGGAGAGCGGGCGGGTGATGCTTGGCTCGCTGGCGGACGGGCGACTGGCTTTGGAGGAGATCCACCGGTTCCCAAACACGCCGCTGCGCACGGACGGCGCGTGGCATTGGGACGTGCCGGCGTTGTGGGCGAGCATCAAGGCCGGCCTGTGCCAGGTCGCGCGGCGAAACGTCCCCATCGCCAGCGTGAGCGTGGATTCGTGGGGCCTGGACTGCGCGCTGCTCGACGCGCGGGGCGAGGTGATGTCGCCGGTTTTCCACTACCGCGACCCGCGCACGGAGCGAGGCGTGAAGGCGCTCTTCGCCAAGGTGCCGTGGGAACAGGTGTTCGCGGAGACAGGCATCCAGTTCATCCCCATCAACCACCTTTACCACCTCGCTGCGGAAACGCCGGAGCGCCTGGCCCGCGCGGCGCAGATCGTCCCCATCGGCGACGTGTTCAACTACTTCCTCAGCGGCGTCGCGCGCGCGGAAGTCTCCATGGCGAGCACCACGCAGCTTTACAACCCGCGCACGCGGACGTGGTCCCAGCCGCTGCTGGCTGCGCTGGGGCTTCGGGCGGAGCAGTTCCCGCCGCTGGTCGAACCGGGCACGAAGCTCGGACGAGTGAACTCAGCCGTGGCGGGTGAGACCGGCCTGGGCGCGGGCGTGGAAGTCATCGCCACTTGCACGCATGACACTGGCGCGGCGGTGGCGGGCGTGCCGGTCCAAGGTTCGGATTTCAAGGCTCAACGTCCGACCTGGGCTTACCTCAGCTCCGGCACCTGGTCGCTGCTCGGACTGGAACTCGCAGAGCCGATTCTCACTGACCGCTGCCGCGAGTTGAACTTCACGAACGAGATCGGCTTCGGCAACTCGGTGCGGCTGCTGAAGAACATCGTCGGCCTCTGGCTGGTGCAGGAGTGCCGGCGGGACTGGGCGGGCGCAGGCCGGGATCTCGATTACGCCACGCTCACGCGATTGGCGGGCGAGGCCGAGCCGTTCCGCTCGCTCATCAATCCGGCCGACCCGCGTTTCATTCCGCCGGACGCGATGCCCGAGCGCATCGCCGGCTACTGTCGCACCACCGGCCAACCCGTCCCGGAGACGCCGGGGCAGTTCGTCCGCTGTGCGCTGGAGAGCCTCGCGCTGGAATACCGCCGCGTGCTGCGGCAGGCGGAGGCACTGGCGGACACGAAAGTCGGGCGGTTGCACATCGTCGGTGGTGGGAGCAAGAACTCCCTGCTGAACCAGTTCACGGCGGACGCCTGCGGCATCCCGGTTCTCGCAGGGCCGGCGGAAGCGACGGTGATTGGCAACATCCTCGTGCAAGCCATCGCATTGGGCCATCTGCCCTCCCTCGCCGCCGGGCGGGAAGTGGTGGGCCGCTCGTTTGAATCGGAGCGGGTCGCGCCGCGCGACCCGGCGCGATGGGACGCCGCCTGGCGGCGTTTTGAGCGGCTGCCGTAGCGAGCGGGCCGGCAACTATTGCTTCTTCTTCCCCTTCTTTGCCGGGGCGTCGGCTGGCGCTTCGCCATACTGCGGCGCGTGCGGCCAGGGTGTGACGTGGGCGCGCGTGGCCCAAGCTTCCCACTTCGCGATGAGTTCCTTGAGCTTGGCCGGCTCGGCGCTGGCGAGGTCGTGAGTCTCGGTGCGGTCGGCAAGCAGGTCGTAGAGTTCCCATCTCCCGCCAGGGCCTTTGGCGACAAGCTTCCACTGGCCGTCGCGCGCGGCACGGTTGCCTTCGTGCTCCCAGAAGATGGGTTCAGTGCGCGGCAGGGGCTTGCCTTCGAACGCGGACCGCAGGCTCACGCCTTGCTGGGCGGTGATCTTCTCGCCGTTCAACTCGGCGGGATACTTCGCGCCGCCGAGGTCCACAGCGGTGGCCATGAGGTCTATGAGATGGCCGGGCTGCGTGCGCAGTTCGCCGCGCGCGGCAATGCCCTGAGGCCAGTGCGCGACGAGCGGCGTGCTGATGCCGCCCTCGTGGACCCAGTGCTTGTATTCGCGGAAGGGCGTGTTGCTCACGTTGGCCCAGTCGCGGCCGTAGCCGATGTAGGTGTCCGCTGGGCCGGGCATGACGCCGTAGCCCTGGCGCACGGGGAATCCCTCGCGCGTCTGCTTCGGCGTGCTGCCGTGCTGGAGGTCGGTCGGCGCCATCGGCGGGAGCGAAGGCTTTTCGGCGCGCGGCTTGAACTCGCCCTGTCGGCCCATCGGCTCGGCACAAGCGCCGTTGTCCTGGAGGAAGCAGATGAGCGTGTTCTCGAACTGCCCGCGCGCCTTCAGCTCCGCGACGATGCGCCCGATGCCTTGGTCCATGCAGTCAATCATCGCCGCATACACCTCCATGCAACGCGTCTCGAAGGCCTTGTTCCGCACGCCGTCCCACGCGGCGGACGCGGGCGTGAGTTCCCACTTGGGGTCAATGAGGCCGAGCTGCTTGGCCTTCGCCCAGCGCGCGGCGCGGATGGGTTCGTAGCCCGCGTCGTAGCGGCCTTGGTATTTGGTAATGTCCGACTCCTTCGCGTGCATCGGCCAGTGCGCGGCGGTGTAGGCCACGTAGAGGAAGAAGGGCTGGTCCGCCGCCGATTGCGCGTGCTCGCGGATGAAGCGGACGGCGTGGTCACTGATGGCGTCGGTGTAGTAATACGGCTCCCTGGGCTGATACTCGGGGTCGCTGACGCAGGTGGTGAGCTGGTTGTCGCGCACGAGCGAGCTGGGATCCCAGAAGCTGCCCGCGCCGTGGATGGTGCCGTAGAAGCGGTCGAAACCGCGCTGGAGCGGCCAGTTGTGGCGCGGCGGCTCGGAGCCGTCCTTGGGGATGGGTGTGACGTGCCACTTGCCGACGGCGTAGCTGCGGTAGCCGGCGGGCTTGAGCGCCTGCGCGATGGTGATGCAGCTTGTGTTGAGATCGTTTTGGTAGCCCGGGCCGCCGCGTTTGCTGTCCACCATGTGGCCGACGCCGGCCTGGTGCGGATAAAGTCCGGTGAGCAGCGAGGCGCGCGTGGGGCAGCAGCGGGCGGTGTTGTAGAACTGCGTGAAGCGCAGCCCGCCGGCCGCGAGCGCGTCGAGGTTCGGCGTGGCAATCTCGCTGCCGTAACAACCGAGGTCGGAGAAACCCATGTCGTCCGAGAGGATGTAGATGATGTTTGGCTTCGTGGGGGCGGCGGCCAAATCCCAAATCCCAAATCCCAAGCTCCAAAGAATGACCAAGCTCCAAGCTCCAAACGGAGGCCACCGCCGCCCTCCGACAGTTGGAGCTTGGGGTTTGGAGCTTCTTTGGAGCTTGGAGCTTGGAACTTGGAGCTTCTGCATGGCTGTGTGGACGGCGAGTGTGCCAGCGGGGTTTCCCGCGCGCCACATTCTCCTTTCCAAGCCGCCGCAAAACTTCATCCTCCGCCGAACTTTCCGCCAGGGCTGAATTCGCCGGCGGGCCATTGCCATGCTGCCATTCGCGCGGACGATTGTCACGGGGGCCTACCAGCACTTCCTCGATCAACCGCTCAGCGGCAAATACATCCTGCCGTGGTTCGGCGGCACGCCGGGCGTGTGGACGACCTGCATGCTCTTCTTCCAGCTCGTGCTGTTGGGCGGCTACGCTTACGCGCAC
>JBJTAU010000193.1:0-6378 GCA_046090965.1 Limisphaerales bacterium
CGGGCCGTCCCAACCTTGTGGTTGCCCCGACGGTCGCGCTTGTCGTCGTCGCCTGTGTTGCTACGCTGCGCACCATGCAATTCACCAAGCTACTCGCCGGCGGTCTGCTGCTCGCCGCCAGCCTCAGCTCATTCGCCCAGCGGCCCAACACCACCAACTACGACGAAAGCAAGGTCGGCAACCTCCCGTTGCCCGACCCGCTGACTTGTTTGGATGGCTCGAAGGTCACGGACGCGAAGACGTGGCAGTCGAAGCGCCGCGCGGAAGTGTTCGGCCTGTTCCAGACACACGTCTATGGCCGCAGCCCGGCGAAACCGGCGAACCTGGTCTTTGAAGTCACCAAGACCGACCCGCAGGCACTCGGCGGCAAGGCCACGCGCAAGGAAGTCGCCATTTACCTTACGGGCAAGCAGGACGGCCCGCGGCTCGACTTGCAGCTCTTCGTTCCCAACGGCGTGAAGGGACCGGTGCCCGCGTTCCTCGGCTGCAATTTCAACGGCAACCACGCCGTCCACAGCGATCCCAGCATCACGCTCAACCCGCGTTGGATGCGCAACAGCCAGGACAAGAAGGGCGTGGTGAACAACCGCGCCACCGAAGCCTCGCGCGGCTCCGAGGCCAGCCGCTGGCAAGTCGAGATGGTCATCGCGAAGGGTTACGCGCTGGCGACCTACTACTATGGCGACTTGGAACCGGACCACGCCGAGGGTTGGAAGGACGGCCTGCGCGCCGCGATGTCGAAGGACGGCGCGGGCACGCAGTTCGCGCCGGACGCTTGGGGTGCGATCGGCGCGTGGGCGTGGGGCCTGAGCCGCTCGCTGGATTACTTGGAGAAGGACAAGGCGATTGACGCGAAGAAAGTCGCGGTCATCGGGCACTCGCGGTTGGGCAAGACTTCCCTGTGGGCGGGCGCGAGCGATGAACGGTTTGCCCTCGTCATCTCGAACAACTCCGGCGAAGGCGGGGCGTCCATCTCGCGGCGCGACTTCGGCGAGACCATCGCGGTGTTGAACAAGAATTTTCCGCACTGGTTCTGCGGCAACTACAAGCAATACAGTGACGCCCCCGAGAAGCTGCCCGTGGACATGCACGAGCTGGCCGCGCTCGCCGCACCGCGCCCGCTCTACATCGCCAGCGCCGAGGAGGACAAGTGGGCGGACCCGAAGGGCGAGTTCCTCGCGGGCAAACTGGCCGAGCCGGTGTATGCGTTGTTCGGGAAGAAAGGCACGGGCGTTGCCGAATGGCCGGCAGTGGATCATCCCGTTGGCGACTTCATCGGCTACCATGTCCGCACCGGCAAGCACGACGTGACGGCCTACGACTGGGAGCAATACTTGAAGTTCGCCGACAAACATTTCGGTCGCTCCAAGTAAGCACCATGTCCACTCCCGCCATCCTCACCACCGTCGTCGGCAGTTATCCCATCCCCGCGTGGCTCGCCGCGTTTCCCACGGCCACCGCGCTGCGCGACGCCATCCTCGTCGTGCTCAAGACGCAGGAACTCGCCGGCCTGGATGTCATCGCGGACGGCGAGCTCTCGCGCTTCGACGTGAACCATCCCGAGACCAACGGGATGATTGATTACTTCATCCGCCCGATGAGCGGCATCCACACCTCGCTCTCGCGCGCGGAGTTGGTCAAGTTCCGCGCGGCATCAGGAATGAAGTTCCGCACGCAGCCCGCCGGCGTGGTGCGCGGCGACATCGGCGAAGGCAACTTGAACCTCCCCGCCGCGTGGCAGTCCGTGAAGGGCCTCACGTCGCGCCCGCTCAAGTTCACGCTCACCTCGCCCTACATGCTCGCCAAGACGCTGGTGAACGAGCACTACGCCGACACCCGCGCGCTCACGATGGCGCTGGCCGAGGCGCTGCGTCGGCAGGTCGCGGACATTGACGCCGCCGTCGTGCAGGTGGACGAGGCGAACCTCCCCGGCCATCCCGAAGACGCCGACTGGGCGCACGAGCCGATCAACCACGTCCTCAAAGGCGTGCGCGGGCAGAAGGGCCTGCACCTGTGCTTCGGCAACTACGGCGGGCAAAGCATCCAGAAGGGTTACTGGCGCAACCTCCTCCCGTTCCTCAACCGCCTGGACGTGGACCACCTCGTCCTCGAATTCGCCCGGCGCGGCTATGATGAGCTAGACGCCTTCCGCGACCTCCGACCCGGCATCGCGCTCGGCCTCGGCGTCGTGGACATCAATGACAACGAAGTCGAATCGCCCGACCTCATCGCCACGCGCATCGCGCACGCGGTGAAGGTGCTCGGAGCCGATCGCATCAAGTGGATCCACCCTGACTGCGGCTTTTGGATGCTGTCGCGTTCGGTCGCCGATCGGAAGATGGCGGCGCTTGTCTCTGGCCGGGACAAGTTTTTGGGTAAATGAAATCGTGATGCGTGGTGCGTGGTGCGTGTTCAAGCACGAGCGCCACCGGCAATAATCACGCACCACGCACTACGCACCACGTCATGAAACTCCGCCTTTACGCCTACGCCAACTGCGACACCTGCCGTCGCGCGAAGAAATTCCTCGAAGCCCGCCGCCTCGCGTTCGACGCCATTCCCATCCGCGAGCAACCGCCCACGAAGGCCGAGCTGAAGCGGATGCTGGCCAATTACGGCGGCGACCTGCGCCGTCTCTTCAACACCTCCGGCGGCGATTACAAGGCGATGAAGCTCGCCGAGCGCTTGCCCAACCTCTCTGTGGACGAAGCGCTCGCCCTGCTCGCCGCGAATGGAAACCTCGTGAAGCGCCCCTTCCTGCTCACGGACAAGAGCGGTTTGGTCGGCTTCAAGGAGCCGGAGTGGGAGAAGTTGTTCGACGCGAAGTGATGACTCGCCAAGTTCCGCCCTCCCGTCGCATCTTCCGCCCGACGATGATGAACCTTCGCACCGCCTTTTGCCTGCTGGCCTTGGCCGCCGCCGCGCTCGCGCAGCCGATTGAGCCGGAGAAACTCAACACCATGATCGAGGCGCTCACCCGCCTCGGGCCGGAGCAGGTCAACGCCAACCCACGCCTCAAGGAAGCCCTCGGCAAGGTGCTCGCCGCCACGCGCGGCACGACGCGGTTTGTCCAGCTCGTCGAGCAGTTCAAGCTCGCGGACCAGAACGCCGGCCTGCTCGAAGTCGCGGCCAAGAAGCCCACCGACGAAGCCGGCGTGACCGCGCTCCGGCTTGTCCTCGCCAGCGGTGACACCGCCGCGCTCAACGCCACGCTCACCGGCAAGGACGCCACCAACGCCACCAAGCTCGTCGAGGCACTCGGCAACACCGGCGCGAAGCAGCTCCCCGCGCTGCTGCTCCCGCTTGTGTCTGACGCGCAGCGCGACGCGGCCCTCCGCAAGCAATCCGTCCGCGCGCTCGCCCGCACGCAGGACGGCGCGGCAGCGCTGCTCAAGCTCGCGCGCGAGGACAAGCTGGCCGCCGACCTCAAGTTCACCGCTGGCACGGAGTTGAACGCAGTCCGCTGGCCGGAGTTGAAGGCCGAGGCTGCGAAGCTCCTGCCCCTGCCGCCCGGTCAAGGCGACAAGGCCTTACCGCCCGTTGCCGAACTGCTTGCGATGAAGGGCGACGCCAAGCGCGGCGAGGAAGTCTTCTTCCGCGAGACTGTCGGCTGCGGCAAATGCCATGTCGTGAATGGCAAGGGCGTGGACTTCGGTCCCGCGCTCTCCGAGATCGGCACCAAGCTGCCCAAGGACGCGCTGCTCGAAGCGATCCTTGACCCGAGCGCGGGGATTTCCTTCGGCTTCGAGGCGTGGTCCGTCGAGACCAAGGCCGGCGAAGAATTCTTCGGCCTCATCGTGAGCGAGACCGGCGAGGACGTGTCCGTGAAGACCGTCGGCGGCGCGGTGACGAAAGTGAAGAAGGCCGACCTCGCGCGCCGCCAGCAGAGCAAGCTCTCCATCATGCCCGCCGGCCTCCAGCAGACGATGACCGTGCAGGAACTCGCCGACCTGCTGGAATACTTGACGACGCTGAAGAAGAAGTAACGATCCCCCCCGTTTGGTTGTCTGAACCCGCTCGGCTCTCGTGTCGTCAGAAATCTTGTCTGAATCCAACCCGCCCATGAAACACCACGCCTGCCTGCTGTTCGTTCTCGCTTTTACTGCTTGCTCGGGACTTTCGGCCGCCGCCGAGCCGCGCTTCGAGAAGGTGGACCTCTTCGAGGCCGGGAAGGACGGCTACACGCTCTACCGCATCCCCGGCATCGTTGTGAGCAAGCGCGGCACCGTGCTCGCCTACTGCGAAGCGCGCAAAAGCGACAAGGGCGACTGGGGCACCATTGACTTGCTCCTGCGCCGCTCCACCAACAACGGCGCGTCCTGGCTCCCGCGCCAAGCGCTGCCCACCGTGCCCGGCCCGAAGGAGAAAAATCCCGTCGCCCTCGCCCAGAAACTCGCGACGCCCGGCGAAGTCACCTACAACAACCCCGTGGCCATCGCCGACGCTTACGGCACCGTCCACCAGCTCTTCTGCCTCGAATACGCCCGCTGTTTCTACACGCGCACCGATGACGACGGCGCGACCTGGAGCGCGCCGATCGAGATCACCGGCACGTTCGACAAGTTCCGCCCCGAGTATGCGTGGAAGGTCCTTGCCACCGGCCCCGGCCACGCCATCCAGTTGAAGACAGGCCGGCTCGTGATCCCGGTTTGGATTTCCACTGGCACCGGCGGTCACGCGCACCGGCCCTCCGTCACTTCGACCATTTACAGCGACGACCTCGGTCGCACGTGGTCGCGCGGCGAGATCGCCGGACCGAACGAAGGCGAGTGGAACATCCCGAATGAGACGTGCGCCGTGCAGCTCGCCGACGGTCGCGTGCTGCTCAACATGCGCTCCGAATCCACCGCCAACCGCCGCCTGCTCACCACCAGCCCCAACGGCGCGACCGGCTGGAGCCGCCCGCACTTCCACAACCAACTGCTCGAACCCATCTGCATGGCCAGCCTGGTCCGCCTCTCCGAGCCCGTCGGCACGAACCGCAGCCGCATTCTCTTCTCCAATCCGCACAACCTCTCCCGCACCGACGGCAAGGAAGTCGCCGGCAAAAACCGCGACCGCAAAAACGTCTCCGTGAAACTCAGCTACGACGAAGCCGCGACGTGGCCGGTGAACAAGACCATCGAGCCGGGCTTCAGCGGCTACAGCGACCTCGCGGTGGCGAACGATGGCACCATCCTGCTCTTCTACGAGCGCGGCAGCACCGACGGCGCGAACATCTACAAGACCGGCCTGCTCACCGTCGCGCGCTTCAATCTCGAATGGCTCACCGACGGGAAGGACGCGCTGAAATGAAATCGTCGCCAGCGCTGCTGCTCACCCTCGCTTCCTTCGCGCTGTCGCTCCAGGCTGCGCCTTCGCTCGAACAACAAACCCTCTGGACCGCCGGGCAGGACGGTTACCACACTTACCGCATCCCTGCGTTGCTCGTGACGGCGAAGGGTTCCGTGCTGGCGTTCTGCGAGGGTCGGAAGACCGGCTCCGGCGACCACGGCGACGTGGACCTCATCCAGAAACGCAGCACCGACGGTGGCCGGACGTGGTCGCCGCACCGCATCGTCCACGAGGAAGGCGGCGACGCGAAGATCACCATCGGCAACCCCTGCCCTGTCGTGGACGCGAAGACCGGCACGATCTGGCTGCCCTTCACGCGCGACAACAAAGCCGTGTTCATCACGTCGAGCACGGACGACGGCGTGACTTGGTCCACGCCCCGCAACATCAGCGCCACAACGATGAAGCCGGACTGGGATTGGGTCGCCACCGGGCCGGGCATCGGCATCCAGCTCACGCGCGGCGCGCATGCGGGCCGGCTCATCATCCCAAGCGACCACAAGCGCACGCTCCCCGGCAAGCCGCTCGAATGGAACTCGCACATGATGTTCAGCGACGATGCTGGCGCGACGTGGCAGATCAGCACGCCCATCTCCGCCGGCGGCAACGAGTGCCAGGTCATCGAGCGCACCGACGGCTCGCTGCTCGTCAACACGCGGATGCAAGGCGGCTGGGAAGGCCTGCGCGGCATCGCGACGAGCACCGACGGCGGCGCGACGTGGACGGCGATTGCGCAGGAGAAGCAGCTTCCTTGTCCCAAGTGCCAGGGCAGCCTGCTGCGCTACGACGACCAGCGCCTCCTCTTCAGCAACCCGCACCCGCCCGACCCGAAGGACGGCAAACCCAGCGGCGCGCGCGTGCGCCTGACCGTCCGCTCCAGCACCGACGACGGCAAGACCTGGCCCACCGCCAAGCGCCTGCACGAAGGCCCGTCCGCCTACTCCACTCTCGCGCGCCTGCCGGACGGCACGGTGCTCTGCCTCTACGAAACCGGCGAGAAGGGACCTTACCAAATGCTCCGGCTCGCCCGGTTCAATCTGGAAT
>JBJTAU010000194.1:0-2689 GCA_046090965.1 Limisphaerales bacterium
CCGCGCTCGACCGGCAGTTGAAGCACCTCACCCACGAGCGCGACCAGCTCAAGACCACCGTGACCAACAGCGCCGCCGCCGTCGGCGCACGCGACGCGCAGTTGAAGCAGGCCAGCGCGGACGTTAAGCAGCTGGCTGACGACCGCAACGCCGCCGTGCTCAAGTTCAACGAGGTTGCGACCAAACAGAACGAGCTGGTGAAGGAGCTGGAGCGCCGCACCAAGGAGCACCACGCCGTGGCCGAGGCGCTGAACCAGCGCACCCGCGAGTTCAACGCGCTGGTGGAGAAATACAACGCACTCGCGAAGCAGGTTCCCGCCAAGCCAGCTCCTTGAGCGATCGTCGCGCCGCCATCCTCGCACTGCGCCCCGCCGGAGCCCCGCTTCAGCCAGCCGCCGCCCAGCCCCGCCCTCCGTGGCCGAAGCGGAATTTTTCCGGGTGCAAAATCTCGGCCAGCATTTCCAGCGAGTCCACCAGCCGTGGACCGGGGCGGTTGAAGAACGCGCTGCCATCGCAGAGAAAGACGCGGCCTTTGCGCACGGCGCGCAGGTCGGCCCAGCCAGGCTTGCCCGTCAACGCGGCGATTTCCGCACGGGTGCGGGCGAGGTCGAAGCCGCAGGGCAGCGCGATGATGAAGTCCGGGTTGGCTGCGCGCAGTTCCTCCCACTTCAGCCGCCCGGTGTGCTTGCCGGCTTCGCCGAAGAGATTTCTGCCGCCGGCCAGTTCAACCAGTTCCGGCACCCAATTGCCCGCGCCCATGAGTGGGGCGAGCCAGTCGAGGCACGCGACCGTGGGCCGCTCCAGCAGGCAGGCCTTCTCGATCACGTCCACGCAGCGGATCTTGAGCGCGCGCAGCACTTCCTTGCCGTGATCCGAAACGCCCAGCACCGCGGCCACGCGCCGCATGTCCTCCCACACGTCAGCCAGGCGGTGCGGCGTGAGCGAGAGGATTGGTGGCGGCGTGCCCGGCCAGTTGCCGAGGGCCTTCGCCACGTCGGCTTCACTCGCGGCGCAAACGTCACACTGCGACTGCGTGAGGACGAGGTCGGGTTTCAGTTCCTGTATCAGCCGGGTGTCCAGCCGGTAGATCGAGAGCGACGCGCCGAGCAGGTTGTGGATCTGCTCGTCGATTTGCCGGCTCGACGAGTTGGGCAGCAGCTTGGACTCCGTGCAGACCGGCAGGCTCGTCACCTCGACCGGGAAGTCGCACTCATGCGACCGACCGACCAGCCGCGCGCCGCAGCCCAACGCGCAGACGATCTCGGTCGCGCTGGGCAGGAGAGAAACGATGCGGCGGCTCACGGAAAGCGCTTGGAGCCTACAAAAACGCGCATGGGCTTCCCAGCGGTTTTTCTCCGCACGCACCACCGAATTGACTGAACTCGTCGCTCGGGCTGCGCGTCGAGATTTCCGCTGTCATGAAACCCGTCTTGCCGCTTCTGCTTCTGCTCGCTCTGCCGGCCGTTGCCCTCGATCTCGTGCGCGATGGCCAACCGGTCGCCACCATCGTCACCGCCACCCCGCGCGAGGTGCCTGACCCCGCGCCCGTCAAGGGCAAGCCTGCGCCGAAACGCAAACCCGCGCCCGAGACCGACGAGGCTTACGCCGTGCGCGTGCTCAACGAGTGGGTGAAGAAGATCACCGACGCCGAACTGCCGATCGCCAACGCCGCGCCGGCGAAGGGCGTGGCAATTTACGTCGGCCAGGCCGCCCTCGCGGCGGGGCTGAAGCTCGGGGACAACGCCAGCGCGAGCCATGAGGGAGTGCGCGTGGTCGCGGACGGCCAGCGCGTGCTGATCGCGGGGCAGAGCGAGGCGGCGACGTTGAAGGCCGTGTGCCGCTTTCTCGAAGCACTCGGCTGCCGCTACTTCATGGACGGCCCGCTCGGCGAAGTCTTCCCGCGCACGCGGACCTTGAGTGTCGGCGCGTTGAACCTCACCGAGAAGCCCGGCCTGCTGTGGCGCAATCCCAAAGGCCCATCGTGGAACGCGCGGCTCTGGAAGGCGTGGAACGGCGCGGGCGGTGAGGCGTTCGGCCATTCGCATTCGTGGGGCGGCTACGTCTCGGCGGCGGACTTCGAGGCGCACCCGGAATACTTCGCGTTGGCTGCGGACGGGCAACGGAAGAACAACGGGTGGATTTGCACCTCAAACCCCGGTCTGCGCGCGCACTTCGCGTCGAACGTCGTCGCCGCCATCGAGCGCGGCGCGCGCAATCCGTCCCTATCGCCCACGGACGGGCGCGGCTATTGCCAGTGCCCCGCGTGCAAGGCGCAGGACGACCCGAAAGCCATCGAGCCCTCCAGCGGCACGCCTTCCATGTCGAACCGCTACGTTGATTTCTTCGACTGGATCGGGCGACGGGTGGCACAGACGCACCCGGAGTCGGTGCTGAGTTTCTACTGCTACGCGGACTACACGCAGCCGCCGACGGTGAAGCGCCCGCTCGCGCCGAACCTCTGCGCGATGATCGCGCCCATCCGCTACTGCCGCCTGCACCCGATTGGCCACCCGGGCTGCGCGTCGCGCGAGCAGCAGGTGACGATGACCGACGGCTGGGCGTCCGTGGCGAGCCGCATCGGCTACTACAACTACATGTATAACCTCGCCGACGGCACGCTCCCGATGTTCAAGTTCAGCGCGTGCCAAAAGGAGTTTCCCTACCTCGCCGACAAGGGCCTGACCTACAT
>JBJTAU010000195.1:0-9948 GCA_046090965.1 Limisphaerales bacterium
GGTGCCCGGCAAGAACACGACGCTGCTGCGTTTTGTGCGACCGCCGCACGCGCCCGCGCTCGGTCGCGAGCTGCCACCGGACTGTTCGGCCAGCCTCACCGTGCGCTGCGACATCGAAGACCGCAGCTTCCACTGCGAGACGAAGCGCACGGTGAGGCTGACCGAACATTCCGGTGGCAGCTCGCGACCGAGCGCGGGCGCGTGCGGCGGTCGCACAAAACGCAGCAGCGTCGTGTTCTTGCCGGGCACCAGATCGGCGAGCAGGTGAATCTCCACGCTGCGACCGTCGCCGGCGTTCGCCACGAAGCGCCAGTGCGCCGGCGGGCCGGGCGTGAAGGCGACGAGGTTCTCGGCGTTGAGCGGCGTGATGAAGCCGTCGGCGTTCACCCACGCGCGCAGGCGTTTCACGAAGACGTGGCGGTCCACGGGCACGCTCGCGTGGAGGTTGGCGCCGAGGACGCAGTCGTATTTCGACCGCGTGGTGCCGAGGTCCACACACATCCGCGCCATCGCGCCGGAGCCGTTGGTGAGGAGGGCGAGGGAGGAAGAGTGATTAGTAATTAGTGAGGAATCGGCGCGCGGTTCGGCAGGGAGAAAACGAATCGTGCCGTTCGCGGTGGACGGCGTGGCGGCAAGGCGGGCGAGGGAGAGCTGGGCATCGCCGGTGAAGTCAGTCGGTGCGAAGGCCGCGATGTGACCAGAAGCCACGGCGATGGCATCGGCGTGAACCTTCTTGTTGCCTAGTTGCAGCGTCGCCTTGAACGGCGCGTCATCGCGCACGAGCAGCCAGTGACCGGGCGGCACGAGCAGCACGCGCCGCGTGTCGGCGAGCGACCACTCGACGACGGGGGCGTAATCGGTCGTTGTGTTGCCGTTGAGCCCGGCGAGGAACGCACGCGGGTCGGCATCCACTTGCGCGGCGAGCGTGCGCCAGTTCACGGGGCCGGCGTGTTCGATGGCTTGGGTCTGCGCGAGCGCGGTGAGGGCGAAGGCCGCTTGCGCGCGGGCGCGGCGGTAGGCATCGCCGCTCAGTCCCACGGGCTGGTCCGTCGCGCTGAGGCAGTGCGCGGCACCGGCGCTGAGGGTGAAAGTGATTTTGCCGTCGTGGACTTCACGACGTGGAAGGAAGCCTTCCGTCTGCGAGAGCAAGTCGTGCCGCACCGCGTCGGGCGCGAGGTCGAGCGTGAGCTGGTGATCGCGCTCGGGGTCGGTGTTGACCAATACGAGCACGGGGTCACGGCCTTCCTCGGACTCGCGGCGGAGCGCGTAGATGACGGAGTCGCTCGGGCTGACGCGCGTGAGCTTGGCGCCATCGAAGAACGCGGGATGCTCGGCGAGCAACGCGTTGAGCCGCGCGAGTTCGGGGACGAGGTTGTGCTCGTTCCCCCACGCCAGCGCGCGGCAGGAGTGGACGTTGATCTTCTCCGGGCAGAGCCACTCGACGCCGCAGGTGAAGCCGAAGCCGCCGTTCACGCTCGTCAGCGCGGAGAGGTGATTGCGCAGGCGCGACCACGAGCGGCCACGCTCGGCGAGGCGGTTGTTATCGTGCGTCTCGCTGTAGTGGACGAGCGTGCCAACACGCGTGCTCTGCTTGTGCGCGTGGTCGAGATAGCCGGCGATTTGCTGCGGACCGAACTCCTGGAAGAGCTCGGAGTAGGCCCATTGCATGCCGCCTTCAGTGAGCAAATTTTCCGTGTCGCCCCAGCCGCCGCCGAGCCCTTCGAGCAGGAACAGCGTGTCGGGGAATTCCTCTCGGACGCGCGCGATGATGTGCTGCCACGCGGGCGCAGGGACTTTGTAGCCGGCGTCGCAGCGGAAGCCGTCCACGCCGCGCCGGCACCAGGTGAGCAGCGCCTCGGCGATGTGTTCCCAAAGTGCCGGATCGCGTTGCGCGAGCTCGACGAGGTCGGCCCAAATGTTGCCCCACGCGCCAGGACTTTCGAAGTGGCCGTCGGCTTTGCGCAAAAACCACTCGGGATGATTGTCCTGCAGCCACGAGCCCCAGCCGGTGTGGTTGATGACGATGTCGAGGAAGACGCGGCCGCCACGCGCGTGGACGCCGGCGGTGAGTTCCTGAAATTGCTCGACGCCCGTGGTGCGCTGGTCGAACTCCACGAGCGCCGGGTCAACGCCCGTTAAATCCTCCGCCGCATACGGACTGCCGAACCGCCCGAAGCGCGCGTAAGTCGTGGGCGTGGGATTCACCGGCAGCAGGTGCAGGATGCGGCAGCCGAGCGTCTCGAAGATGTGCGGGAGCTGGCGCGTGAGGTCGCGGAGTTTGCCGGACGGCGGGATGACCGTGTAACCGAGGCGATCCAGCTCGTTCATCTGCGCTTCGCGCGAAGGGTCGGCGGTGGACGTGAGCGACTTGCTCGGGCCGAACATGCGGGTGAACGCGCAGTAAATCGTGTTCGCCGTGCGCGCCCAGTCCGGATGCACGCTCACGCCGAAGTCGTCGCCGTCGGGCCAGTGCTGAAAGCCGTTCGCATCGAGCAAGTAGGGCTTGGCCTTGAACCAGCCGACTTCCGTGAGCGGCAGCGCGAGCTGCCATTCGCCGTCGGCCCAGCGCATCGGGAGGTCACGCCAGGACGCGCCAGCGAGCGGGACTTTCTGGAACTTGGACTGGATGACCTCGCGGCGGATGGCGGCGGCGCGGCCGAGGTTCGTGCGCAGGCGGGCGGTCCAGCCGGCCTCAGCCCACTCGCGCGCGCGCGGGTGCGCGAGCGTGAAGGCCAGCGTGTCGCCGACGAAGCGGACGCGGCGCTCGCCCGCCGGCGGAGTCATGCTCGGACGTTCCATGCGCGCGAATGGTGCGAGCGGGCGCGGATGAACTCAAGAACGCGGTTCAAGCGGAGGCCGGGCTTGGACGGCTGGCGGGCATAAGCTTTGACTTGCCCAGGTCGCCGACCTACGTTCGCCCCACAATGCTTGCAGCCGGCAGCAAGACGGCGGCCACCCAGCCCCCCGTTTCGGTTCCCGAAGAATCCCGCGTCGTTTGGAAGCGGATCGTGGAGCCCGTGCAGCCTTTTCTGAGTGCTGTCTCTCGCCGGCTGGAGGAGCAGGTCAGCGCATTCGATCCCGAAATCTCCGCCTACGCCCGCTACGCGCTCTCCAATCAGGGCAAGCAGCTCCGGCCCGCCCTAGTGGCGCTCGCCGCCAACGCCGCGGGCCGCACCACGGATGACCACGTCACCGTCGCCGTGGTCATCGAGATGGTCCACCTCGCCACGCTGGTCCACGACGACGTGATGGACTCGGCGGAAATCCGCCGCCGCCGCCCCACGCTCGCGGCCAACTGGGGCAACGAAATTTCCGTGCTGGTGGGCGACTGCCTCTTCGCGCATTCGCTCCGGCTCGCCGCGAGTTTCCCCACGCCGGTCATCTGCCGCGCCGTGGCGTCGGCCACGAACACGGTCTGCTCCGGAGAAATCCTGCAGACGCATCGCCGGCTGAACTTCGAGGTGAGCCGGGCCGAGTATTTCAAGGTGCTGGCCATGAAGACCGCCGAACTGTTCGCGCTGTCTTGCGAGCTGGGCGCGCTGCTCTCCGGCGCGGCGGAGACGGAGCGCACGGCGTTGCGCGACTACGGCATGGCACTGGGCACGGCGTATCAGATCTACGACGACTGCGTGGACGTGTTCGGCACCGAGGCGAGCGTGGGTAAATCCCTTGGCACCGACCTCGCCAGCGGCAAGCTCACGCTGCCCATCCTCGTGGTGCTGGAACGCGCGAGTGCGGAGGAAAAGGCCAGGCTGCGGGAGCTCGTGCAGGCGTGGCGGCCGCACCACATTGAGAAAGTGCTGGCACTCCTGAAGCAGCACGACGCGCTCAAGGAATCCCGCCGCGTTATCTTCCAATACCTTGCCACCGCGAACAAATCCCTCGCCGTCCTGCCGGAGACGGACGGCCGCGCGGCGCTGGCGATGCTCAGTGAATTCCTCGGCCGCCAGACCATCGCGCTGGGCGGGTAAGCGAGCATGGCCGAAGCCTCCGCAGCCAGTCCCGTCCCGGCTGACTCCCCCGTGCAGCCAGACGACCTCACGCTCGTCCGCCGCGCGCAGGGCGGGGACGAGGCCGCCTACGACGAACTGGTCCGGCGCTATCAGCGGCAGATTTACGGGGTCATCTATCACATGACCTCGCACCACGAGGACGCCAACGACCTGACGCAGGAGGCCTTCGTCAAGGCGTGGCAGGCGCTCAAGTCCTTCAAGGGCGACGCCAGCTTCTTCACCTGGCTCTACCGCATCGCCATCAACCGCACGCTGAACCATCTCAAGCAACGCAACTACCGCGCGAGCAAGCACGGCATGAGCCTCAACGACCTCGACGTCGAGGCCGAGCACCATCCTGATTTGGTCGCCCTCGTGTCGGACAAGACCCCGCGCCGCGCCCTGGCCTTGGAAGAGTTGAAGGAAAAATTGAACGCGGCCATGCAGCGCCTGTCCGAGAATCACAGAATCGTGGTGACCTTGCATGACATCCAGGGCCTGCCGCACGACGAGATCGCGAAGTTGCTCGGCTGCAACACGGCGACCGTGCGCACGCGGCTGTTCTATGCGCGCCAGCAGTTGCAAGGCATCCTGTCCGACTACCTGAAGTGATTTTATGGAACCGGCCCCGCAAAACCCGGACGAGTTTGAGTCAGTGAAAAAGCTCCTCGCGCTCAAGCGCCACGAGGAGCCGCCGCCGGGGTATTTCGACCGGCTGCCGGGCGAGGTCCGCGCCCGCATCAACCACGCGCAGGCGCATCCCGAGCCTTTCTGGCGGCGCTGGCTGGAATCCTGGGACTTGTCACCCATGCTGGCGACCAGCTATGCGGCTTTGGCCTGCGTGCTGGTGCTGGGTGGGTTCTGGCTGGCCAGCCAGTCCGCCCCGCAGAACGGTCAGCAAGTTGTGACCACGCCTCCGCTTCAGCCCACCACCAACCAGGCCAGCCTCGTCAGCCCGTCGAACTCCTCGCCGACAGGCCTGTTCAACACGCCTTCGCTTCAGGTCCAGCCGGTGGAGTTCAAGAAGCGGTCGGAGTAACCCGCCGTCGTCATACGACGAATTCCAAGTCCGGCTGCTTGGGGATCAAGCCCTGCTCCGCCGCCTTGCCGAGGAACCGTCGGATTGCCTCCCGCCCGCGCTCACCGTAGTCGAGCGTCCAGTGGTTCACATACATCCCGACGAACTTGTCCGCGAGGTCGTGGCCCATCCCGCGGGCCCACTTCAGCGAGTGCGCCACCGCCTCGGGCCGGTGATCGAGGCTGAAGCGGATGCTCGCGGTGAGGAGATCGGAGATGACCTTGCGCTCGGCGGGCGGGATTCGCTAGTGGATCACGTAGCCGCCCAAGGGCAGCGGCAAGCCGTCATTCTCGCGGCCCCACCAAGCGCCGAGATCCTCGCAGAGCTGGAAGCCGTGCTTCTCAAAGGTGAGCTGGCCCTCGTGGATGATGAGACCCACGTCCGCCACGCCGTTCTGCACCGCCTCGAAGATCAGGTCGAAGGGCACGATGACGTGCTCAAACTCCCGCGCCGGCTTGCCGAGATAAAGTTGCAGGGCGAGGAACGCGCTCGTCATCCGGCCCGGCACGGCGATGCGTTTCGTGGCGATCGTCTCCCGCGTGAGCGGGCGCTTGGCGATGAGCATCGGCCCGTAACCATCGCCCATGCTCGCGCCGCTGGGCAGCAGCGCGTATTGCTCGCTGACGTGGGCGTAGGCGTGGATGCTGACGGCGGAGATGTCCAGCTCGCCACGCGTGGCGCGCTCGTTGAGTGTCTGGATGTCTTGGAGAATGTGCTCGAACCGATAGCCGAGCGCGGGGATCAGGTCCTTGGCCAGCGCGTAGAACATGAAGGCGTCATCCGGGTCCGGCGAGTGTCCGAGCGTCAACGTGCGTTGCGACATGCGGGGGAAAATGTCCAACGCAGCGCGACGGCTTGTCGAGCGGAGAAATGGTTTCAGCGCGGCGCGCCGATCAGTTCCTCCACCGCGCGCAGGAAGCTCGCGTCCTGGAAACTGCCCTTGGTCAGAAACACGTTCACGCCCGCGCGCAGGCCGCGCTGCCGGTCCTCTTCGCGCTCCTTGTAGGTGATCATCATCACCGGGGTCGCGCGCAGGAGCACGTCCGCCTTGATGAGCCGCGTCAGCTCCGAGCCATCCATGCGCAGCATGTCCATGTCCGTGATAACGAGGTCGAAGCGCCCTGAGCGCACGGCGTTCCAGCCGTCCATGCCGTCGACGGCCACCTCGACCTCGTAGCCGCGCTCGACGAGGAGCTTGCGCTCCAGCTCCCGCACGGTGAGCGAGTCATCCACCACCAGCACGCGTTGGCGGTGGCGGGCGGAACTGTCGGCTGGCGACTGTTGGTGTAAACCGCCGGGTCCACCCGCCAGGAGGATGCGCTCGGCCGAACGCAGCACATCTTCCACGTCGAGGATCAGCACGGGCGCGCCCTCCTCCATGAGCGCCCCCGCCGCGATGTCCTGCGCCTTGCCGAGCTTGGGGTCCAGCGGCAGCACGACCAATTCCCACTCCCCTATGAAGCGGTCCACCAGCAGGCCGACGCATTGCTCCCGCTCGCCCAGCACGAGGACCGGCAGTTCACCGTTCAAGCCCTGCGGCTCGCCACGGTCGAGCACCTGGTGCGCCGTGACCACCGGCACGTGCCGGCCATCATGCACGAACTTCGGGCGGCCGCCTTCCTCCGCGAGCGTGTCGCGGTCCAGCTTCAGCGTGCGGCTGACCGCCGTGAGCGGCACGGCGTAAGGCTCGCCCGCGATGTCCACCAGCAGCGCGCGCACGACGGAGAGCGTGAGCGGTAATTGCAGTTGAAAGCGCGTGCCCTCGCCGAACGTGGAGGTCACGCGCACGCAGCCGCGCACGCTCTTGACCATGTTCATCACGATGTCCAGACCCACGCCGCGCCCGGACATCTCCGTGACGTTTTCCTTCGTGGAGAAGCCCGGCAGGAACAGGAACTCCAGCAGCTCCTGCTCGCTCAACTGCGCCGCCGTCTCCGCTGAAGTGAGGCCCTTGCGCACGATGGACTCGCGCAGCCGGTGGGAGTCCACGCCGCGGCCGTCGTCGGCGACGGAGACGAGCACCCCTTGGACACAAGTCCATAGTCCGCCCGCCAATCGCGTCTTGAGGCGCTCACCGGCCAACTCCCGCTTTGGCAAGGTCCCTCTCGCACCCCTCGCCCTAGTGTGCTCAACCCTCACGCACAAGGCGAACCTGAATCTCCTTCGCGGCGATGCGTTCGAAGAGGGTTCTGCTCATGGGTGAGGTTTGGCAGGCGGCAATTCGGTAGGACATCCTTTTTGGATAACGCAGCCCCCACCATCATATTCCAATTCGTAAATCTGAGCCAAACAAACCATGAACGCGGAAAGTGTCTGAACCACGTTTTGTGTCGAGGGGGCATGGATCGCAATTATGAGCCGCCACAGCACGCTCCCATTGTCTTGCTCCATTCGTTCAACGGATGGACGACCATAGCAATTGTCCGTCACAAAGCTTGCGACCAAGTCTGCTCGCTCTTGATCCTTCGAATAGAGGACGAAATCGAGATCCCGAGGCTTGCTGACATCGTCTCCGAGCTCTTGGTTGGACAGAAGCAATCTACTGTCTTCAACAGCAGTATTAAGGAGGATTTCAACGACACTCATACAGATCCCGCAATCCTGGTTTGCACCACCTCAACTCACCACCAGCGCGCAGTCGGCCCGGTGGTTCTCGTCGAGGCACTGTCGGAGGTAGCCCACGATCTGGTCGCTCATCGCGCGGCAGCGGTCGCACCAGCGGCGCGCGCCCACGAGGCGCTTCACGCAGTCGTGCAGGCCGTTGCAGCGCACGAGGCGCGGGGACAGGCTGAGTTGCTGGCGCATCTCTTCGCGCAGGCGCGGGAAGAAGAGGAGTTCGCCCCCATCGCCGGTTTCCGCCGCGAGGTCGTCCAGGCTCGTCTCCGCCACGGGGCTGGTGAGCGCGGGCACGGGCTTGGTGTCCGTGCTGGTGACGATGAGGCCGAGGTCGCGCAGCACTTCCTCGAGCGCAGCGGTGAACTCAGCGATGGTCACGATGGTTTGCTTCCGCTCGGCCTTGAAGTAGTGGAGCACGGCCGCCGCCGCTTCCTTCACGATCTCATGGTCGAGCTGCTCGACAGCTTCCCCGATGACCTCGACGCTCACATCCTCGACGGCGCAGGGGATGTGCTCGCCGTTGGCGGTCTCAAATACCAGGCAGTGGGAATGTAGCTGTATCACTTTTGCCCTCCACTTGTTTGAGCGCGTCGAGGAAGTCCTCCGCCTCCTCGAAGCGCCGGTAGATGCTCGCGTAACGGACGTAGGCGACCTTGTCGAGTTCGCGCAGGCGGCTCATGACCATCTCGCCCAGTGCCTTGCTCGGCACCTCGGAGTCGAACTCGTCGGTGACGCGGTCGCTGATGGCCTCGGCGAGGGCCTCGATTTCGGCGGCGGGCACGGGGCGCTTGGCGCAGGCGGCCTTGAGGCTGCCGAGGAGTTTCTCCTTGTTGAACTCCTCGCGGCGACCATCGCGCTTCACGACGCTCTGGCCGGCGTGCTCAATCTCTTCGTAGGTGGTGAAGCGGTGCGTGCACTTGAGGCACTCGCGGCGGCGGCGGATGGTGGAGCCTTCCCGCGAGCCGCGGGAATCAATCACTTTGTCGTCGAGGCAGCCGCACTTGGGACAACGCATAAACGCGCCTGACCACTGCAAATAGACGCTGGGTGTTGGTAGCACCCTGCTAATGGTGGCGGCAAGGCATTTTCCGGCATATGCGACGAAAGTGGTTTCGGAGAAAAGTGTTTCGCGCGAAGGCCGCGAAGTTGCGCGAAGGAAAGGGGGAATCCAAACTCCCTCATCGTGCTCAAACCGTGAGACAAACCGATGACTAAGCGGCCGGCGGTCCGAAGCTTCAGCATCACATTTCCTTCGCCCCCTTCGCGGCCTTCGCGCGACCCCATCTCCCGATGCTCTCACTGCCTCCGCCACGCGCGTAGCCGTAGTGCGTTGCCGATGACCAGCACGTCGGAGAGGCCCATCGCCGCCGCACAGAGAACGGGACTCAGCAGACCGAGCGCCGCGAGCGGCACGGCGGCGGCGTTGTAGAAGAACGCCCAGAACAGATTTTGCTTGATGGTGCGCAACGTGGCCTGCGCGAGGCCGAGCGCCTCGGGGATCGCTTGAATGTCGGACTGGAGGAGAATGATGTCCGCCGCCTCGCGCGCCACGTCGCTCGCGCGCGCGACGGCGATGCCGAGGTCCGCCTGCGTGAGAGCCGGCGCGTCGTTGATGCCGTCGCCGACGAAGGCGACGCGCTGACCTCTGGCCTGCAACTGCTGCACGATCCCGGCCTTTTGCTCCGGGCGGACTTCGGCGAAGACGTTTTCCGCCGGCACTCCGGCTTGCGCGGCGATGGCGACGGCGGTCGCAGAGTTATCACCGGTCACAAGGTAGACGGCCTTGCCCTGCCGCTGCAGGCCGGAGACTACCTCGGCGGCGTGCGGCTTCAACTGATCGCGCAGCGCGAAGAGCGCGAGCAACTCGGAGCCGCGCGCGAGACCGAGGACGGTTGCACCTTGCGCCGTCCAGTCGGAGATGAATGGGTTGACTGCAACCTCCACACCGCAGTTCATGAGCCAGCGCAAGGAGCCGAGCCGGTGAAGAACGCCTTCGCTCGTCGCCTCGATGCCCGCGCCGCGCACCTCGCGCCAGTCGCTGAATGACGCTGACGGCTCGCCGTTGTGGAGCACGGCAACGGCTCGGCTCAACGGATGATTCGAGGGTGCGGCCAGCGCGGCGGCGAGTTGCTTGACCGGCTCCGCACCGGGCTTGATCTCATGCACCGCAGCCACGGTCAGCTTCCCCTCGGTCAATGTCCCGGTCTTGTCGAACAGCTCCGCCGAAACGTGCCCGCTCTTCTCCCGCGCCGCGCCGTCGCG